>JAYTBZ010000236.1:0-1545 GCA_043736705.1 Flavobacterium sp.
TAAAGGTGCTTCATCAGTAAGCGTGTAAAAAATTTTTGATTTCTGTGTCATTTTTTTATTTTTATAATCGAATCGCGTTAAATGTAGCTTATTCAAGGCGTTTTTCTTGAAATAAGGCGAGCAAATATATGAAAATCAGATGTAAAAGAAGATGGATTTAACAGTGAAACGTCCTTATTTTAAGATTCTGAGCATGCAATTTCTATATTAATAGTTTTATATGGTCATTATTATCAATTTAATAATTTCTAAGGAAAATTATAGACAAAAAAAAAGTCCCAACACTGTTGGGACTTTTTTTATAAAAAGACAGTAGACTATCTTCTTTTATCTTTAATCTTAGCTTTTTTACCAGTAAGTTCTCTAAAGTAGAAAATTCTAGCTCTACGAACTGCACCTTTTTTGTTAATTTCAATTTTCTGTAAAGCTGGCAAGTTTACTGGGAAGATACGTTCTACTCCAATTGCACCAGACATTTTACGAATTGTAAAAGTTTCTGTGTTAGCAGAACCTCTTCTTTGAATTACAACTCCTTTAAAAAACTGAGTTCTAGTTTTTTCACCCTCTCTAATTTCGTAGTAAACAGTGATTGTGTCTCCAGCTGCAAAAACTGGGAAATCTTTTCTTGTTACGAATTCGTCTTGAACGAATTTCATTAAATCTGCCATGATATTTTTTAATTATGGTTTGTATTAAATCAACATTCACGGTTCTCGCCAGAGGTTAACTCAATGTGGGTGCAAAAGTATAGAATTATTTTGAATTACAAATTATAAATTTTGAATTATTTGATGGCTTATAATGAGTCACTTATAATTTAAAATTCAACATTTGTAATAATTTTTACTCCTCCAGCAAATCGGGTCTTCTATTCTTCGTGTGCTCGTATGCCATATCCTCGCGCCATTTATCAATTTTGGCAAAATTTCCACTGGTTAAAACTTCCGGAACTTTCCATCCTTTATAATCTGCTGGACGGGTGTATATTGGGCCCGATAATAATCCGTCTTGAAAACTGTCTGTCAATGCAGAGGTTTCATCACTCAAAACGCCAGGAATCAATCGGATTAAAGCATCTGATAAAACCAATGCACCCAGTTCGCCACCACTTAAAACATAGTCACCAATAGAGATTTCTTTGGTAATAAAATGATCACGTACCCGTTGATCGACTCCTTTATAATGTCCGCAAAGGATAATGATATTCTCATACATCGACATTGTATTTGCCATTTTCTGATTCAAAGTTTCCCCATCAGGCGACATGTAGATAATTTCATCATAGGATCTTTCACTTTTCAGATGGGTAATGCAAGCGTCAATAGGTTGTACGGTCATGACCATGCCAGCTCCGCCCCCATACGGATAATCGTCTACGCTTTTCTGTCTGTTGGTCGTATAATCACGCAGGTTATGAAAATGAACTTCTACCAATCCTTTGTCGATAGCACGTTTCATAATTGAAGCTTCAAAGGGGCTTCGCAATAATTCTGGGAGAACGGTAACAATATCGATGCGCATAATTTCTTTTATAAGTTTCAATCC
>JAYTBZ010000237.1:0-1543 GCA_043736705.1 Flavobacterium sp.
AGGAGTGAAAAAAGAGAATAATTTTTTTGCAGATTTTGCTTATTTACTAGAGTTTAATAACAATCACAAAGTATCCTTTGGAGTAAAAGCAGGTTTTACAAATTTGCAAACTAATTTTGATGGTTTTGTTTTTGAAAGTGGTAATCTAGGAACCGATGATGCTTTTTCAGAAAATAGAAATGAGATCATGCCAAATGTAGGTGTCGGAGCCTTTTATTTTACAAACAATTATTATGTGGGTTTATCTGCCCCAAATTTATTAGCAACAAAACAATTTGAAAATAGGTCGGGTACCAATTCCTTTAACAGAGAAAACACACATGTTTTCCTAACAGCTGGATATGTATTTAAAGTATCAAAACAATTCAAATTTAAGCCAGCTCTTATGTCAAAATACGTTTCAGGTGCGCCAATATCTCTTGATGTCAGTGCAAATGTTTTGTACAATGAAAAATTTGAGTTTGGAGCAGCATATCGATTTGGAGATTCTGTAAGTGCTATGATGAATGTAAAAGCTACACCCAGTATTCGTGTTGGGTACGCTTATGATTACAACACCTCAAGCCTAGGAGAATTTAATTCGGGAACCCATGAGATTTTTGTATTGTTTAATTTAGATTTATCCAGTAGAGGATACGATAAATCTCCACGATTTTTCTAAGAAATAAATTATGAAAAAAATATACTTGCTACTATTGGTATTTTCCATCCAATTATTACATGCTCAAGACGACAATTTAGAAAGAGCTAACCGACTTTTTGAACGCACTTTTTACAATGAAGCAATTCCATTGTACAAATCAATTATACAAGATAATACATCGCAAATTGTACTTAAAAACCTTGCTGACTGCTACTATTATACCAATGATTTTAATACTGCTCAGTACTACTACAAACTTTTAATCACAAATTATGGAAGTGAAATTGGGGAAGAATATTATTTTAAATATTCACAAACTTTAAAAGCATCTGGGAATTATGATGATGCTAATGCTGTATTGCAAAAATATTATGCTTCCTTATCGGATAAAGATATTTTGATTCGATACCAAAAAAGGATTCAAGTTCTTGAAAATGTTACGGCGATAGGAGAAAGATATCAAATTAAAAATCTAAAAATAAACACATCCAATACAGAGTTTGGAGGTTTTGTAACTAACGATACATTTGTATTTGCAGCTGTCAAATCTAAAATAGGTATGTTTGATAAGCGTTTTAAATGGAATGGAGAATCCTATCTTGATTTGATGGCAATTCCGTTGCGCAATGTAAACGCAATTGACTCATTAGCCACTGGTTTTGACAGTAAAATAAACACAGCGATGCATGAATCTAATGCTGTATTTACTAAAGATGGAAAAACCATGTTTTTCACCAGAAATAACTATAAAAAAGGCAGACGCGGAAAAAATAAAGATAAAGTTTCCAATTTACAGTTGTTTAGAGCTTCCTGGAATAACGGAAAATGGACAAATATCATTTCGTTGCCTTTTAATAATGATAATTATTCAACAGAACATCCAGCATTAAGCATTGATGA
>JAYTBZ010000238.1:0-7678 GCA_043736705.1 Flavobacterium sp.
TGTAGGAATTCCTGGGGACAGCTTATCGATAAAAGACGGAATGGTCTATATCGATGGTAAATTACTGCAATTACCTGAAAGAGCTAAACCACAATTCTCTTACAAAGTGGCATTAGATGTTAAAACACCAATCGATTTTGAATATTTGCTGAAAGAAATGGATGTTACCGATCCAGTGATGTTTACTGATCAAATCAAAAGAGATACCTTGTTTTTTAGTGCCTTGACAGCTACTAACGCTGAAAGATTGAAAAATATACCGGGAATTACAGGAGTTATTAGACAAATTGCAACCGATATTGACCAAGCTAATAATGGAAAAGGGGTATTTCCACATATTAATAAGTGGAATAGTGACAATTTCGGTCCGATCTATGTTCCAGAAAAAGGGAAAACCGTTGCTTTGACAGTTGAAACCTTACCGTTTTACAAAATGATCATTACTGATTATGAGACTGGTGAAAATGGAGTTAAAAACGAACTTCAGGTAAATGGAGCGGAAATAAAAATTAATGGTAAAACAGTTAAAGAATATACTTTTAAACAGAATTATTACTGGATGATGGGTGACAACCGTCACAACTCTGAAGACAGTCGTTATTGGGGATTCGTTCCTGAAAATCATATTGTTGGTAAACCAATATTTATATGGTTAAGTTGGGACACAAACGGAAAGGGAATTAATAAAATACGTTGGGATCGAGTGTTCACAACAGTTAGTGGCGAAGGACAACCGCAATCTTTCTTTAAGTTTTTCCTTATCGCCTTAGCAGTATTTTTCATAGGAGAATATTACTGGAAAAAAAGGAAAGCAGCGAAACAATAGTCATAAAGTTTAAAGTCCAAAGTCATAAAGCCTATAATACATAGCTTTATGACTTTGGACTTTATAACTTTAAAAAGTTCAGACAAATATGAATATTCTTATACACCCAACTTACTTCCCCTCGATTAGCAATTTTGCTGCTTTGATACAAGCGGACAACATCACCTTTGAAGTTGCCGATAATTTTCAGAAACAAACTAACCGCAACCGAACTTACATTTACAGTCCAAACGGCATTCAGTTATTAAACATTCCTGTAAAACATTCGAAAGAAAATCATCCAAAAACGAAAGATATTAAAATTGAAACCGATTTTGATTGGCAAAAACAACATTTCAAATCACTGGAAGCAGCATACAGAAGTTCGCCTTTTTTTGAATTTTTTGAAGATGACATCAGACCTCTTTTCGAAAAAAAACACACTTTCTTACTTGATTTGAATTTTGAAGCTTTACAAATTCTGTCCCACTGTTTTCGTATCAAATTCGATTACAAAACAACAACTTCATACATTCCTGAAGTAGATCCCAATACAATTATAGATTTTCGTACTTTGGTAAACGGAAAAAAAGACCTCTCGACATTTGAAAACTACACACAAGTTTTTGATGACAAACATGGTTTTATTAATAATTTGAGTGTTCTGGATTTGCTGTTTAATGAGGGTAAATATGCTATGGATTATTTAAAAAACCAACATCTAGTATCCAATAAAACAACAGCTTAATTGTCACTCCAGAGACAATCTAGCCATAATAGGAAAATGATCTGAATTTATAAATTGTGGAAAGTTTTCAAATTTTTTCACTTTCATTTTTTCGTCTGCAAAAATGTAATCAATTCTAGCTGGATAATATCGGAACTTATAGGTCTCTCCAAATCCTTTACCAGCTTCTTCAAAACTGTCTTTCAACTTTCCTTTGATATTGCGGTATACATACGAATACGCACTGTTATTCATGTCGCCACAAATAATCATAGGATAGATACATTTTATTTTATGCTCTTTAAAAATCTCTGCCTGCTGCTGCTGTTGCTTAAATGCTTTACTAATACGTCTAAATAAAACTTGCGATTTCTGCTGATTCATAGCATCAATATTTTGGTCAATTTCATTCACATCAGGTGATATTTTAATGGATTGAATGTGCATATTATACACTCTAATGATGTCTTTTCCTTTCTTGACATCTGCAAAAACAACATTATTACTAGAATTGGGGAAGATAATATCACCTTGGTTAATAATTGGAAATTTGGAGAAAATGGCTTGACCAGTTTTAATTTGGTTGCCGTCTGTAAAAATATAACGGTGCGGATACACTTTCAAATCAATATTTGCTGAAGAGGAGTACTCCTGAATACACAAAATATCTGGGTTCTTATCATTAATGAAAGTGAGAATATCAGCCGGAACATCGTCTCTTTCAATCCATTTAAAGACATTAAAAAGGCGAACATTATAACTCATTACCGTAAAATCTTTTTCGGCTATTGGTAGTTCAGGAGTGGAGAATTTATAAAATTTATTTATAAAAGTAATCCCAATTAATAACACCAAACCCGAAACGATTAATTGCTTTTTAAGTTGAAATGCCCAATAAACAAAAAAAAGGCCGTTGAATATAAAAAAAAGCGGCATGAATAGTGTCAATACAGACAAAAGTGGAAAAGATTTGGGAGCCAAAAAAGGCAAAACATAGGCAATAAAGGTCACTATAGTCAGCACTATATTCAAAAAAAACATTCCTTTATTAAACCATGAAAGATTCCTCATTTTTTCAATTTTTAAATTAAAGTAACCCAAATTTTCGTATTATTATTTGCCTACTTTAAACAAGAATTCTTTTTCCTCATTGCTCAAGCTATCGTAACCAGATTGGCTAATCTTATCTAAAATTTCATCAATTTCTTGCTGAGACTTGTCTTTTGTAACAATTTTTGAAACTGACTTCACCACTGGACGACTGTAATTTTTATGAACTTTTTTGAAAGGTGATCTCGTTTTTTTTTGGAACAAATTTGCAAAAAAATCAATGAAGCGAGATACAGCAACACTTAAATCAGTTCCATTTTGAAGCAATTTAATAAAAATAAATCCAAACATAGCTCCAGCCAGATGAGAAATATGTCCACCCATATTTTCAGAGCGCAATTGCATTAAATCGATAACAATAATAACAGCCGTTACATGCCATAACTTAACATTTCCAATGATCAATAACCGAAGTTCCATCAACGGGTAATAGGTGGTTGTAGCAACTAAAATAGCCATAATAGCCGCTGATGCCCCCACAATTGGTGCATTTATATTCAGCAAATAGAAGATCAAAACATAACTAATTCCTGCAAAAATAGCGCTTAACACATACAGACCAAACAATTGCTTGGATGTAAAATAGGTCATAAACAATCTGCCTGAAAAATTTAGAACAATCATATTAAAAACGATGTGCATGATGCCGCTATGAAAAAAAGAATACGAAAGCAACGACCATGGTTTCCAGAATAATAGCGCCCCATTAGATGATAAACTCACATAATTAAGGTAATCAATATTGATACCCAGCAAAGATAAAAGCTCAAAAAACAACCACGGAATCACAAACAAAGCCACATTCCAAAAGAGTAAACGTGTCACGATTCCTCCTATCTTGTATTGCAATTTCAAGTCGTCAATAATATTCATATATCTTTTTGTTTTTGATAGACGATTCTATTTGTCTGAAAAAAATTATTTTATTTTAATTCCAACGGTTTTGATTGAACTGATTTTTCTTCCAGTACCACATAATAATAAAACCAAACAAAGCACCACCAACGTGCGCAAAATGGGCAATTCCACCACCTCCAAAAATAGATTTTCCAGAAATACCTAAATACAAATCAACCAACACTAGACCAGGTACAAAATACTTGGCTTTTATTGGTACCGGAATAAACATCAAAGCCAATTCCGCATTAGGGAACATAAAAGCAAATGCTACGATTATCCCGTAAATAGCTCCCGATGCACCAACAGCAGTACCCGCAAAAGCACTAGTAAAATTTTGAAAATCTCCGGCTGCTATAAATTGTTGCCATCTTGTATCAATTTTGCCTTCGTTCAAAAGCTGTACAATATCTTGTTTCGGAAAACCATTTGAAACTAATGTATTCAATTCTTCTTGAAAATAGTAATAATTGACTCCTGTATGCAACAATGCTGCTCCTAATCCGCATGAAATATAGAAAAATAAGAATTTCTTACTTCCCCACACTTGCTCTAAAGCTGACCCAAAAGAATACAAAGCAAACATATTGAAAAAAATATGCATGAAACCCCCATGCATGAACATATGCGTAATAGGTTGCCACAATTGAAAGTCTTTATTTTCTGGAAAATATAAAGCTAATATTTTATAGGCCACATCACCTATTACTAGTGTACCAACAAAAAAAAGTACATTTATAATAATTAATTGTTTTACTGTCTCAGTTACGTTTCTCATAATGCAAATTTTTTATCTAAATCTTCCACACGCATCGTGATGAAAGTGGGTTTATGAAATGGGGAAACATTGGGGTCTTTACAAGCAAAAAGTCCGTTGACCAAATTTTCCTGTTCTTTTTCTGTTAAGTGTGTTCCTGTTTTCACGGCTAAACTTTTAGCCATTGATTTGGCAATCGTATCATTCTGACTGAAACTACTATCTGGAATTCCGTCCTGTAAATCACTCAATAATTGCTCTAAAACTAGTGAGACCTCGCTTTCCGTTACATTTACCGGTATTCCTGAAATAACAATATGATCTATATTGTTTTCTTCAAAAACAAATCCGGTGTTCATTAATGATAATTGTAATTCAGCAATAAGATCCATTTCGCTCGACGAAAAAAACAAGTTCAAAGGAAACAACAACTGCTGACTTGATGCCTGATTAACGGTCATATTTACTAAAAACTGCTCATACAAAACCCGTTGATGCGCCCGTTGCTGATCGACAATTACCATTCCTGATTTGATCGAAGAAACAATGTATTTTTTATGAATTTGATACGTTTTATGAACAGAATGTTCTACTTCTTCGTCATTAAACAAAGAGGATGTTACTTCTTCATTTTCGAAAGTCATCAGACCTACATCTTCTGAATCTTGTTTTAAGCCTACGTATAAACTTTCCCAATTAGCTGTTAGTTCTTGTTTTCTGTAAGTAGAAAATTGCTTGCTGGGCTTTTCTTCAGAGAAAGGATTGAAATTTCCATCAACCTGAATCGTTGGCGTTGCACCTACTAAATCTTTATAATGATACGGTGTGTCTAAATTAGAATCCCTATCAAAATCTAAAACTGGAGCTACATTAAATTGTCCCAAACTATGTTTTATAGAAGCTCTTAAAATAGCGTACAGAGCGTGTTCATCATCAAACTTAATCTCTGTTTTAGTAGGATGAATATTGATATCAATAGTATTGGGCGGCACCGATAAATAAAGAAAGTAACTAGGCTGCGCACCATCTTTCAAGATTCCGTCATAGGCAGCCATAACCGCATGATGCAAATAACCGCTTTTTATAAAACGATCATTGACAAAGAAAAACTGTTCCCCACGATTTTTTTTGGCAAATTCTGGTTTACTCACAAATCCCTGAATAGTAACTATTTCTGTTTCTTCCTGAACTGGCACTAATTTTTCATTGGTTTTCCCCGTAAAAATAGTAACAATGCGTTGGCGTAAAGTTGAAGGCGGCAAATTGAACATTTCACTGCCATTGTGGTAAAAAGTGAAATGTATTTTTGGGTGGGCTAAAGCTACGCGTTGAAATTCATCGATAATATGGCGGTATTCCACCGTATCCGACTTTAAGAAATTACGCCGCGCCGGAATATTAAAAAACAAATTTTTAACAGCAAATGAAGTTCCTTTTGGCAAAACTGCAACGTCCTGAGATACAAATTTGCTACCTTCAATAATAATGTGGGTTCCAAGTTCCTCTTGCTCTTGCTTGGTTTTCATTTCCACATGAGCGATGGCAGCAATAGAGGCTAAAGCTTCTCCACGAAACCCTTTGGTATGCAACGTAAACAAATCTTCGGCTTGGCGGATCTTGGATGTAGCGTGACGTTCAAAACACAAACGTGCATCGGTAACACTCATTCCCAAACCGTTATCAATTACTTGAACTAAAGCTTTACCAGCATCTTTAATAATTAATTTAATATCCGTAGCTCGTGCATCAACTGCATTTTCAAGCAACTCTTTGACAACCGAAGCGGGTCTTTGAACGACTTCTCCAGCAGCAATTTGATTGGCAACATGATCAGGAAGTAATTGAATTATACTCGACATTAAAAAATGTTGTTTAAATTTTAACCCATTGACTGTACTGCGACTCCGCTCCGTATAGACTTCTCAGGGTAATAATAGTTTGTTGTAAAACCAAGTTGCACAAATTTAATGAATTTCTATTGGGAATAATAGCTTAATCATTTATAAAAAAACAAAAAACCTATACTATTTTAGTAAACAGTATAGGTTCATTAAGTAGTATGTTTAAAACTATTCTTTCAATTCTAAAGGTCCACCCTCATCCAATTGTAGTGCACCAGCAGACAATAAATGTTGATTATCAACTTGATGAGACAAGGAAGCTTGTTGACGAATATAAGCCATTTTTATAGCGGCAATAGCAGCTTCAGTGCCTTTATTTCCGTGAATTCCTCCACTTCTATCAATGGATTGTTGCATGGTATTATCTGTTAAAACGCAAAAAATTACCGGAATATCCGTTTGAACATTTAAATCTTTAATTCCTTGCGTTACGCCTTCACACACAAAATCAAAATGTTTGGTTTGCCCTTGAATGACACATCCAATAGCAATTACCGCATCTACATTTTGTGTTTGCAACATTTTCTTAGAACCGTAAATCAACTCAAAGCTTCCAGGAACATTCCAACGAATAATATGCTGAGCAGGAACTTGATTTTCTAAAAGAGCTTCAAAAGTACCTTTGTACAGTCCTTCAGTTATAGAATCATTCCATTCTGAAACAACAATCCCAAAGCGAAAATCTTTCGCATTTGGGACTAAATTTTTATCGTAATCAGATAAGTTTTTATTTTCGGTAGCCATATTTAAGGTTTAAGATTTTTTAGATTTTCAGGTATCTAGATTAAGAATCTATGCAGTCTAAAATTTTAAAAAACTATTTATTGTGCTAATCCTATCAAAACATCAACTGAAGCAGCTTCTGGAGTTCCTTCAAAATTGTCTTTAATGTCTGTAAAATATTTTAATGCATCCGCTTTGTTCCCTAAAGTTAAAGCTACTTTTCCAGCTTTCAATAAAAAACGCGGTGTAGTGAAATCATTTTTATTGGACTCAGCCGCTTTTACATAATTTTCTAAAGCTTCTTGAGGTTGGTTTTTTTGAGAATAAGCATCTCCTATTGCTCCTTTTGCTAAAGCGCTTAAGACAATATCGTCTGATTTAAATTTACTTAAATAGTCAATCGCTTCAGTATATTTTCCTGTGTTTAAATAAGCAATTCCTGCATAATAATTAGCTAAATTACCTGCATCTGTACCTGAATACTCATCTGCAATTTTCAAAAATCCAAATTTTCCCTCAGAACCATTAAGTGATAACTTATACAAAGAGTCGCTTGCTACTCCATCTGTTGCTTTCTGAAAATTTTGTTGTGCTACAAACATTTCGTTTGCCGCTTCCTCTTGTTGAGGAGCTGCAACAAATCTCTGGTATCCTAAATAACCAATTGTAAAAATTGCAGCAGCAGCAACTAAACCAATAATCACTTTTTGATTTTTAGCAACCCAATCCTCAGTTCTTGAAGCTGTTTCATCTAATTT
>JAYTBZ010000239.1:0-3502 GCA_043736705.1 Flavobacterium sp.
ATCTAAAAAGAGATGCTAATATTGTTGTTGTTTATACTAGAAAATCAGATGTTTTTATAGAACTAAAAGATAGACCTAAAAAAGCAAATAGTATTGATGCTGATCTCTTTGTTTCGATACACTGCAATTCAGTTGACAACCCAATTCCTTTTGGCACCGAGACTTTTGTAATGGGATTAGCAAGAACTAAAGGTAATTTAGAAATTGCCAAACAAGAAAACTCGGTAATATTATTAGAGAAAGACTACAAACAAACTTACAAAGGTTTCGATCCCAAAAAACCAGAGACTCTAATTGGATTAAAAATTCTTCAAGAAGATTATTTGGATCGCAGTATCAATTTGGCTTCAAAAATAGAAAGTAATTTTAAAAATAAATTACACCGAAAATCACGCGGAATAAAACAAACTCCTTTGTGGGTTTTAGATGCCGCTTACATGCCAAGTGTGTTAATCGAATTGGGTTTTTTATCTAATGGGGAGGAAGGACAGTATTTAAATTCTGAGGAAGGGCAAAATAGTATGGCAGAGTCTATTGCTTCGGCTATTATCGCTTACCGTAAAGAATATAGTGCTTCCGAATCAGATGAAACTAACGAAGCAAAACTCCCAAAGAAAATAGTGTATCATGGTACAAAAGACACTTCAAAAAACAGTAAAGCAAAACTAGTTTTGGGTGCGAATGAATTAAAAGCTGCTAAGACCAATGTAATTTTTAAAGTTCAATTCGCTACAAGCAAAAATAACATTAAACTAAATCCCTCCAATTTTAATGGATTAAAAGAGGTTTCAATGGCAACAAGCAATGGCATAATGTATAAGTACACATATGGCTCTACATCAGACTTTAGAATTGCAAAGGAGAATTTGAAACTTGTACAATCAAAAGGGTACGCATCAGCCTATATTATAGCTTTTAAAGATGGAAAGAATATTACTATACAAGAAGCGCTTAAATAATTACAACAAGTCAAATATTTTATATTAAATTTGTAAAAAATACTTAAATTTTGAAAATAACACGAGAAATTAAAACTGCTATTTTAGTAATTGCATCGATATTATTATTTATTTGGGGCTACAGTTTTTTAAAAGGAAGAGATCTGTTTACGAACTACAAGACATTTTTTGTGGAGTACAAAAGTGTAGAGGGATTAGCTACTTCGGCACCTGTAACCTTAAATGGGTTGGTAATAGGAAAAGTCACTAGTATTACAATTGATGAGAAAACAGGAGTATTGCTTGTACAACTACAATTAAAAACAGATTTTCCTATATCGAGATCAAGCACTGCTTCTATTTATGAACCAGGTTTTATTGGAGGAAAACAAATTGCTATTGTCCCTAATTTTGAAGATAAGATACTAGCAGTAGACGGTCAAAAGTTACAAGGAGGCGTAAAACTGGGTCTTACGGATAAAGTAGGGGATCAATTAGCTCCACTTCAAGAAAAATTAGAGAAGTTATTGGGTAGTACAGAAAAATTAATTTCCGGATTGAATAACGTATTGGATCAGAAAGGACAGCAAGATTTAAAACTCACATTAGCTGAATTGAGCAAGACCATGGAACAATTTCATAAAGCATCTGCAAGTGTAAATGCTTTGCTGGATTCTAATAAAACTCAAATAAATGGCACCGTTGCCAATTTGAACAAATTGTCTGGAAATTTTTCTAAAATATCAGATTCTTTAAACAAAGCAGATTTAGGAAAGTCAGTAAGAAACTTAAATGCTACTTTAGCTAAAGTTGATGGTATTATGACTAATCTGTCATCAGGTAAAGGTTCGATGGGCAAATTACTAAATGACGAGGCTTTTTATCAAAATATTAAAAATTCAACTAGAGAATTAGAATTATTGTTACAAGATGTTAGACTTTATCCTACTAGGTATGTCAACATTTCTGTTTTTGGAAAGAAAAATAAACCCTATGTAGGTCCTGCAAAGGATAGTATTTCTACTGTGAAAAATTAGTGCTTATGAGTTATTTAGATAATATTTTATTTGCCATTTTATTGGTAATTGGTTTTGGATATTTTTTTATCAGTATTAAAAAAATTAGACGAAACATTAATCTAGGAACAGCCGTAAATCGTTCTGATAATCCTAAAGCGCGATGGACAAATATGGCCATGATTGCATTAGGTCAATCAAAAATGGTGAAAAGACCTATTGCAGGGATACTTCATATTATTGTATATGTAGGTTTTGTGGTTATTAACATCGAATTGTTAGAAATTATCATTGATGGTCTTTTTGGTACGCATCGTGTTTTTGCTTTTTTAGGAACTACATACAACATCTTAATTGCATCGTTCGAAATATTAGCATTTTTAGTTCTAGTAGCCGTTTTTGCTTTTTGGAGTCGTAGAAATGCAATCAAATTAAAGCGATTTGTAAGTTCTGATTTAAAAGGATGGCCTAAAAATGACGCCAATTATATCCTTTATTTTGAAGTGGTACTAATGACTTTATTTTTGTTAATGAATGCCTCAGATCTACATTTGCAAATGGTTCCTGGAGGATATTCTCATTTCATTAAAGCAGGATCATTTCCAATAAGCCAATTTATTGAACCTATTTTTAATGGAGTTTCAAATGAGTTGGTGATGATGCTTTCAGAAGCTTTTTGGTGGGTTCATATCATTGGTATTTTGATATTTATGAACTATCTATACTTTTCTAAGCATTTACATATTTTGTTAGCTTTTCCTAATACTTATTTCGCAAACTTGAATTTGCAAGGGCAGTTTGATAATCTAGAATCGGTTACCAAAGAAGTAAAGTTAATGATGGATCCTAATGCCGATCCTTTTGCGGCAGCTCCAATTAATGAAAATGCAGTTCCAAGTAAATTTGGTGCAAGTGATGTTCAGGATTTAAACTGGGTTCAGCTATTAAACGCATATACTTGTACAGAGTGCGGTCGTTGTACTTCGTCTTGTCCTGCTAATCTTACGGGTAAGAAATTATCTCCCCGTAAAATCATGATGGATACTAGAGATCGATTGGAGGAAGTTGGAAGAAATATTGATGCTAATAAAGGTATTTTTATTCCCGATAACAAAACATTACTAAACGATTATATCACAACAGAGGAACTTTGGGCTTGTACATCTTGTAACGCATGCGTTGAGGAGTGTCCTGTAAACATTAGTCCTTTGTCTATTATTATGGATATGAGACGCTACTTGGTAATGGAACAAAGTGCCGCACCAATGCCTCTGAATGCAATGATGACCAATATTGAAAATAATGGAGCACCATGGCAATACAATCAACAAGATCGATTGAATTGGAAAAACGAATAGCTATTTGAATTTTTAATTTGTTTTATTCATGAGTAAGAAGCAAATTAAAACTTAGGAGTATTTAAATAATCTAATAACCGAATCAACAATATATATGTCAGAGAATTTAATAGTGCCAACAATGGCCGAAATGTTAGCTCAAGGAAAACAACCAGAAGTATTGTTTTGGGTTGGGTGCGCAGGAAGTTTT
>JAYTBZ010000240.1:0-7649 GCA_043736705.1 Flavobacterium sp.
CGGAATTGTTCCCCCAACCATCAATCATGTAACAAATGATGAAAACATTGATTCTAAATTGAATTTCACGTTCAACAAAGCTCAAAAAAGAGAGATGAATGTTGTTATGAGTAATACTTTTGGTTTTGGAGGTCACAATGCCTGTGTTTTAGTAAAAAAATTAGAAATCTAATAATTATATATGCGTATTATTAGAAAAATATTTTCAAAATCCCGTTCTCTTGAAGACGGGATTTTTTTTGATTCTATTCAGAAAATCTTAGGTTTTGCTCCTTTAAATTTAGAATATTACCAGAAAGCATTCACACACCGCTCCTCCAACCGGTTGGATGTTTTAGGAAATCCAATTAATTATGAACGATTAGAGTTTTTGGGTGATGCGATGTTAAGTTCCGTTATAGCGGCACATTTATTCAGCAAAGCACCTGCTGGCGATGAAGGTTATCTTACCAAAATGCGTTCAAAAATTGTAAGTAGAGAACATTTAAACGAATTGGGAAAAGACTTAAATTTAGTTCAATACATAGAAAGCAAAGTACCCTTAAATCATTTTGGAGAAAACATACACGGCAATATATTTGAATCACTTGTGGGAGCCATTTATCTGGATCGTGGTTATGTTTATTGTGAAAAGTTTATTCAAAAAAGAGTGGTAACTCCATATGTTGATATCGCAAGACTGGAAGGAAAAGTAATTAGTTATAAAAGCTTGGTTATAGAATGGTGCCAAAAAGAAAAGAAAATATTTCATTATGATATTTTCGAAGACAATGCCATTGACGGACAACGACTGTTTGGTGTCAAACTGAGTATTGACGACAAAGTGATTGCTAAAGCAAGAGCAACTTCAAAAAAGAAAGCAGAAGAAAAAGCATCCCAACGTGCTTATTTTGCATTTCAAGAAAAAATGGATAGGAAATAATATCAATTTCCATAAAACTACAACGTTTTCGTTCATAAAATAACGAAAACATCTTATTTTGAGAGGTCTAGACTTCAATAGAAATACTATATTTACATCTTATTCTTTCTCGAAATGGCAATTCATAAACTAAATCTTGACGAATTTGATGCAATTGATTACCATCTAATTGCAATTCATACTTCACTTGAAAATTATAGGTTAGCTTATTTTATAAATAAAAAACTGTCTATAAATTTGAGTAAAAGCACAAATGAAATTCAAATTAACATTAAAGAAGGAGAAACAAATTTTCCGAGATTTTCCTATTCTGATTCCGACAAAGAGATTTCTTGGGATTTGATTCAAAATAAAAATGAAGTAATTCAATACAAAAAAGGAACTACTCAAAATTTATTTTCAAATCTAACTATGGAAGTGGCAACAAAAGTTTATTTACTTCCCGAATTTAAAAAAGTAGATTATTTTTTAAAAATAGAAAATAATGAAAATGCAGTGCGTGTGTCGAAAATACAAATCCTATTAAATACCATTGATAATGTATCTACCGTATACTGTGTGGATACAAATAAAATAAAATCAAAAAACAATTTAATTTTTTAATACAAATGCTTACAAACAAAAAAACAAAAATTGTAGCCACGCTTGGGCCTGCATGCAGTACAAGAGAAATCATAAAAGACATGATTGATGCCGGTGTAAATGTCTTTAGAGTGAATTTTTCGCATGCGGACTACAATGATGTAAAAGAAAAAATTAATATCATACGTGGTCTAAATGAAGAATTTGGCTATACTACGGCTATCCTTGGCGATTTACAAGGTCCTAAGTTACGTGTGGGAGTGATGGAAGAGGGCGTAGTCGTACATGACGGTGATTTAATAACATTTACTACCGCCGAAGACATTTTAGGAACAGCTAAGAAAGTATTTATGAAATACCAAAACTTTCCAAATGATGTAAATCCTGGAGAGCGTATTTTACTTGATGACGGAAAACTTATTTTTGAAATTGTTGAAACTGATAAAAAATCTGAGGTTATTGCAAGAGTCATTCAAGGTGGTGAATTGAAATCAAAAAAAGGGGTTAATCTACCTAATACTAAAATTTCTCTCCCAGCTATGACCGAAAAAGATATAGCTGACGCAATTTTTGCAATTGGACAAAATGTAGATTGGATCGCATTGTCTTTTGTAAAAACACCAAGAGATTTACAAGACTTACAAGAATTAATTGCTGAACACTCTGACTATAAAATTCCAATTATAGCCAAAATCGAAATGCCGGAAGCATTAGAAAATATTGATAAAATTGTTGCCTATTGCGATGCCTTGATGGTAGCCAGAGGCGACTTAGGAGTAGAACTTCCTGCTCATGAAGTCCCATTAGTTCAAAAAGAATTGATCCGCAGAGCAAAAACAGCTCGTATTCCAGTTATTGTAGCTACGCAAATGATGGAAACAATGATCACGTCCCTTACACCAACTCGTGCAGAAGTAAATGATGTGGCCAACTCTGTTATGGATGGAGCAGATGCTGTAATGCTATCCGGTGAGACTGCTACAGGTAACTATCCGATTCAGGTAATCCAAAAAATGAGTCAAATTATTGAGGCAGTTGAAGATTCTCCATTGATTCAAGTGCCACAAAACACACCACAAATCAAAACAAAACGTTTTATCACCAAAACAATTTGTCACCACGCTGCAACTATGGCAAATGTCATCAAAGCTAAAGCAATTTGTACCTTAACAAATAGTGGGTATACTGCTTTCCAAATTTCGGCTTGGAGACCAAATGCACATATTCTAGTTTTTACCTCCAATAAAAGAATATTGACCCAACTTAATTTGCTTTGGGGAGTAAAATCATTTATGTACACCAAAGATGTGAGCACAGATGATACGGTAACAGATATCAATGAAATTGTGAAACATAAAGGTTTTGTACAAAAAGGTGATTTTCTTATCAACCTAGCAGCAATGCCAATCAAAGATAAAGGAATGGTAAACACCTTGAGAGTATCTGAAATAGAATAACGTTACGCGCTTTAAATATCAGATCCGTTTTATTTCGTTTGTAAACGAAATAGGACGGATTTTTTTGTTTACACTACAGAGAAATAGAATTGCTACACCTTAAAATTTAAGATTATTTACGAATTCCTTTGAAAAATAAAATTTATATTTGACCAACATTTAACTGAATCTATTATGAATTTGAATTCTAAAAATCCATTTTTAACCAATAAGACTTTTTCTACCGCCGTTTCTAAAAAAGAGGAAATACATCAGGATACTGTTATTGATTTTAACGACGAAATGACTTTGTCCGGCACTATAAACAAAAGTTTAATTCTATTTTTGCTTTTGTCCGCATCTGCAACTGTGATCTGGTGGCTGACGTTTAATGGCATGAATCCTTTGGTACCTGCAATTGGAGGCGCAATTGTTGGATTAGTTTTAGTGCTAATTTCAGCTTTCAAACCACAATATTCACCGTATTTAGCGCCAGGATACGCTTTATTTGAAGGTTTATTTATAGGAGGTATTTCGGCAATTTTTGAAGCGATGTATCCTGGAATTGTAATTCAAGCTGTGGGAGCAACTTTTGTAACTTTTATGGTTTGCTTAGGCTTATACAAATATAAAGTGGTAAAAGTAACCGAACAATTCAAGTCAGTAGTGGTAGCCGCGACACTAGCAATAGCAACTTATTACCTTATTTCATGGCTATTTTCCTTGTTTACAAGTTTTGTTCCCGTGCATTACGGAAGTTCCATGATGAGTATTGGCATTAGTATTTTTGTAATTATCATAGCCGCTTTAAATTTATTTTTAGACTTTGACCAAATCGAAAAAGGAACTGAACAAAAAATGCCTAAATATATGGAATGGTACGGTGCTATGGGATTAATGGTTACTCTAGTATGGCTTTACATCGAGTTCTTAAGGTTATTATCAAAATTAAGTAGTAAGAACTAAATTAAGATTTTGAGTAAAAAGAGAAAACCTTTCTGAATTGGAAAGGTTTTCTCTTTTTATGCTGCTTTTTCAAAAGCTATGTAGTGACTTAACTCCCCTTTGGTATTAAAAATAGGATAGCCTTTAATCAAACAGGCATATACATCACCATTTTTTTTATAATTCATTACTGTTTTCTCAAATGGTTTTTGTTCTAAAATAGCGTTTCGAATCTCACTTGATGTAATTTGATTTGTCACCTTACCTTGAAACATTTTAGGGCTTTTCCCTAAAACTTCTTCTTCGCGATAACCGTTCATACTTACAATATTATGTGATGCAAATACAATTTTTAAAGTGGCATCCGTTACAATAATCACTTCCTCTTGCAAACTATCTTTTAGATCCCAATCGTTATGAACCCATTTATTTGTAGAAGCAATTCCATTAAGTTTTTTTAAATCTAAAAAAAAATTCTTGATCGAACACAGGAAGTCGTTATGAAAATCCCAAGAATAAACTGGAGCAGTATTTATACTTAAACTGTTGTGATACAAAGCAATGGCTTCCTCATATTGTCTGAAATCATTCATGATAAATTGATTTAAAAAGCCAAATTTAAATTTAATTACAACGAAAAGATAGTAATTAGCAAACTTTAACCCTTGTTGAACGTGCACATAGTCTGTTAAAAATCAAATTTAAGCTGCACAACAACATATTTTTTTTGTTCCGTATTTAAGTTATTTAAAGAAATTCCTAACAACCTAACGGAGTCTTTCATTCGTTCTTGATACAACAAATCTTTAACAACTGCTAAGATAAGAGTTTTATCTGCAATAAAATAGGGCAACGTTTTACTGCGTGTTTGTTGTGTAAAATCACTATATTTTATTTTTAAAGTAACTGTTTTACCAGCTAAATTATGTTTTTTCAATCTTTTTTCTAAGGCAATTGCAATAATATCTAATTGCTCCATCATGAAAACTTCAGAAGAGAGGTTGACATCAAAAGTATGTTCAGCAGCTACTGATTTGGTAATTCGGCTAGATTTTACCAAGCTATTATGAATTCCTCTTACAACGTTGTAATAAAAATTTCCTGATTTCCCAAAATGCTTTTCTAAAAATTCTAAAGATTTACTTTTAAGCTCTACACCGGTAAAAATGCCGAGTTGGTACATTTTTTCAGTTGTCACTTTTCCAACGCCATAAAATTTTCGAATAGGTAATTCCTCCAAGAATGAGAGAACTTCATCTGGACGAACCGTTTTTTGACCATTTGGTTTGTTGTAATCACTAGCTATTTTTGCGACAAACTTATTAACTGATATACCTGCAGAGGCTGTTAAACCGACCTCGTCAAAAATTCGTTGTCTTATTTCTTGTGCTAATAGCGTTGCGCTGAGATTCCCTTTTTTGTTCTGGGTTACATCCAGATAAGCCTCATCAAGTGACAAGGGCTCTACTAAATCTGTGTACTCATAAAAAATCTTTTGAATCTTACTAGAAATCTCTTTATACCGATCAAAACGTGGGCGGACAAAAATGAGTTCCGGACAATTTTTTTTGGCCATAACACCACTAATTGCACTTCGAACTCCAAATTTTCTAGCTTCATAACTTGCTGCAGCGACCACCCCTCGGTTTTCAGAACCACCAACTGCAATTGGTTTGCCACGCAATAAAGGATTATCCATTTGCTCTACTGAAGCATAAAAGGCATCCATATCAACGTGTATAATTTTTCTATTTGAAACTGATTCTTGCATTTAAATTTTTGAATATACAATACTCGAATTTTTGGTACTGCTTCAATTGTATGAGCTCTTCCATTTAAAATTAGTTTAATACTGTTATGATCTATATTTCTTGCATTGCAAAAATTAATAAGTCAAAACGATAAAAGATTTTAGATCGAATCAGTAACCAATCACAACTCCAAACATGAAACAGGTCTTGACCGCATCTTTATTCCTATCTAAAATAATGCTCACTATAAAGTTAAACAATACTCTCATTTATATTTCGAAAATTCGCCAAAATAATGTAAATCTAAATACTACACCTCTAATTAATTCCTACCTTTAAAAAAACAACTGTTTTAGACCAAGTAAAAGCGAAAATCTTAGATTGAAAAAACTATTTTTTTACAAAATGAGTGAACAAAGTAGCTCCTTTTTTTAAAAAAGTTTGTTTAATGAGATATTGAAACACATACTTGGAAAAGCTTTAAATAATCAGACAAAAAAGCATGATTGAAATTGAAAGAAAATTTTTGGTAGCGAATCAATCGTTTAAAAAGCTAGCATTTGCTAGTAACCATATTGCTCAGGGATATTTGTGTTCACACCCAGAACGAACCGTACGTGTCAGAATTAAAGGTGATAAAGGGTTTTTAACTATTAAAGGAATTTCAAATGACTCGGGTATGTCTCGATTTGAATGGGAAAAAGAAATTCTTTTATCTGAAGCAGAAGAGCTACTAAAATTATGCGAAAAAGGTGTTATTGATAAAACCCGTTTTGAAATAAAATGTGGTCCTCATATTTATGAGGTTGATGAGTTCTATGGTGAAAATGAAGGATTGATTGTCGCTGAAATTGAACTTAACTCTGAAATAGAAACTTTTGAAAAACCTGATTGGCTAGGCGAAGAAGTAACTAATATTAACCGCTATTACAACGCTTACTTGAGTACATATCCTTACAAAAATTGGTGATTTAATTATTTAGTACTGCAATAGTTACTTTCATTCCGCCACTATTTTTGTTTGAAGTAATGTCCATAAAAGCTCTTTTAGAAAGGTCGATTTCTCTAGATTTAACAAATGGACCTCTATCCGTAATTTCTACAATCACAAACTTGCCATTTTTTTCATTTGTCACTTTTACTTTTGTTCCGAATGGGAGTTTTTTATGTGCTGCAGTATATTTATTGTTGTCAAATTTTCTTCCGCTTGTAGTGCGTCTTCCATTAAATTTGTCAGCATAATAGGAAGCATGCGCTTCTTTTTTATAAATTTTAAATTTTCCTAATGAAGTAAGCAAAGAATCTGTTTTACTTTCCTCAAGCTCAATTATTGCTTTATTTTTCTTGAGGGTATCTTTTTGAATACCTACTTTTTGTTTTTCTAAGTTTATGCTTTGACTACTGACAAAGGCAATACTGACCAGTAGAAAAAATAACGTTAATGCTTTTTTCATATTTAATGTATTTGTTAAGCTTATTTTACAAAAACCATACCCAGATAAAAAAAAGCTCTATTTCTAGAGCTTTGATTCGATTTTACATCCAAATTTTCCAAGGTATCCTACTTAAAATCAGAATTAATCCCAAACCATAAAAAATAGAGAAAGTTTTAAACTTTGATTGACCAGTCAAGAGTTTTTTATGCTTGGACCAACCTATTGTAATTAATGTAATGGCAATAATATTGATTAACGGATGCTCTAATGCTAATAATCTACTTTCTGTTGTAAGGCCACCCATTCCAACTGACTTTATCATTTGTAATCCATTTGGAGAAACAAAATATAAAATGATACCTATTAAAAACTGAATGTGAATCGCTATTAAAGCAAACAAGGCAATTTTTCTATCTTTTAATGAAAACTCTTTTTTTGACGACAGCCCAATTAAAGAATTTACCACTGCAATAACCAATATTAAAAGAGCAAGATAAGCCCATCCAGAATGGAATTTTTGAATAAAATTATACATAAATGTTGTTTTTGTTTAAACAAATATAAGAAAAAAAGACAT
>JAYTBZ010000241.1:0-7640 GCA_043736705.1 Flavobacterium sp.
GAACCAAATGATGGCGAATTTTATTTCGAAGGTATTTATCGGATGCATTGCTGCTATCTTCTCGCCATTGAATAGTATTAAATTTGGCATATTCTTCGACTTCTTCTTGGCTAAATGCCAAAAGCGGACGAACTACTTTATCGTTTTGTTCGGGAATTCCAGTTAAACCATCTAATCCAGTTCCACGACTCAGATTAATCAGAAACGTTTCTAGATTGTCATCAGCGTGATGCGCTGTAAGAATATAATCATATTTTTCAGTTTCTAATAATTCATAAAACCAGTTATAGCGTAACTCACGTGCGGCAACTTGCGAAGAAACTTTATAATCTTCTGCAAAAGCTTTAGTATCAAATTGTGTAATAAATACGGGAATGTCATGTTTATCAGCATATTCCTGGACAAAATTTTGGTCTTCAAAACTTTCCATTCCACGCAACTGAAAATTACAATGTGCGATTCCTATTTGATAATCCAATTGCTGAAATAAATGCAATAGTACCATACTATCTTTCCCGCCACTTGTAGCAAGAAGGATTTTTTTTCCGCTCAAGAACTGAAAGTTTTGAAGAAGATGGTTTTGGAATTTCTGTAGCATATTCAAATTTAATGAATTCATTTTGTTTTAGGTTAAAACTTCTCGCATCGCTTTTGCTTTAAGCAAACATTCTTCATACTCCTTTTCGGGAATAGATTGAGATGTAATAGCACTTCCTACAGAGAATGAAACATATTTTTTTTCTTGATTGTACAAAATGCTTCGGATAACTACATTGAAATCGAAATCACCGTTTGGCGTAAAATACCCCACGGCACCACTGTATAAACCGCGTTTTGTTTCTTCCAACTGTTCAATAATTTTCATAACTGAAATTTTTGGTGCACCCGTCATACTTCCCATTGGAAAAGTAGTTTTTAATGCGTCTACTGCTGAATATTTTGTGTCTAATTTTGATGTTACTGTCGAAATCATTTGGTGCACTTG
Source organism: Flavobacterium sp. (assembly GCA_043736705.1). Classification (GTDB taxonomy): domain Bacteria; phylum Bacteroidota; class Bacteroidia; order Flavobacteriales; family Flavobacteriaceae; genus Flavobacterium. The sequence goes on from JAYTBZ010000241.1 coordinate 986, forward strand.
TAAAAAAGAATAAATTTTACATAATTCCTGTACTTCAACGGATCCTTTTTGCGCCGTTCGTGACAGATCATTACGAACTAAATCCACAATCATAATGTTTTCTGATCGTTCTTTTGGGTCTAAAGCCAATTGTTTTTTTGAATTTTCATCTTCAATTGGGTCTAAAAATCGTTTGGCGGTTCCTTTTATCGGTTGTGAAATAAGCATATCTCCCTCTTTCCTTAAATACCGTTCCGGTGTAGCCGAAAGCAAAAAGTGATTGTTATTCTTAAAAAAAACAGCAAATGGCGGCTTGGAGATTTCGTTGAGTTTTATAAATTTTTCGGTTGGATCAATCGTTGCATTTTCAGCAAAAAACTCCATACAAAAATTAGCTTCGTAAACATCTCCCTGATGAATATGTTCTATTATACTTGAAACTTTTTGAAAATAATTCTTCTTCAGAATTCGTTGTTGAATCGTTATTAGTGCTTCTATTTCGACTTTTGACTTTTGACTTTCCAATATATTTTCAAAATCTTCCTCAACTTCATCATAGCACATATTTAGGTATTGAATTTCAACTTGATTGCCTTTCAATAAAAATAACTTTTTAGGCTGAAAGAAATACAAATCTGGAAACTCTAATCCGTCAAAATTAGTTGACTGCAACTGCTCTATATCATTTTTTAAATCGTACGAAAAATAACCAAAAATCCAATCTTTAGTACTTTGTTGGTATTTTTTTATATCTTCAAAAGCATTGTGATAATCTGTTTTTATTGAAGTAAAAGCATCCACGGCAAGAACACAATCATAACTAGAATAATTTTGCGGATAATCATTACTGTCCAAATAAATGATTTCTCGAAATTGTTGAGACCAAAATAAAAGTTGTTGTTTGAACAATTTTGGATCAGAAATAGACTTGTAAATTGAAGTTCTCAAAAAGCAGTAATGTTTAAGATTCAAAATTACAATAAAAAATAAACCTTCAATAATTGATTTTAATAAAATTAGTTTATTTTTTGTAATTTTACGTAACATCAATGATTTCAAATTCTTTTAATTAATAAATCTTACCTCTTATGGCTTCTAAAATTTTTGTGAATTTAGCGGTCAAAGACCTGCAAAAATCAATTGATTTTTTTTCTAAACTAGGATTTTCTTTCAATCCACAATTTACAGATGAACATGCTACCTGCATGATTATTTCAGAAAACATATTTGCAATGTTGCTTACCGAAAATCGTTTTAAAGACTTTACAAAAAAAGATATTTGTGAGGCCCACAAAAACACCGAGGTATTATTAGCCATAGATGCCGAGAGCAAAGAAAAAGTAGATGAAATGATCAAAAATGCAGTTGATGCAGGAGGTTTAATTTATATGGAACCACAAGATCATGGATGGATGTACGGTCATAGTTTTGCTGATTTAGATGGGCATCAATGGGAAATTTTCTATATGGATGAAAAGGCAATACCCAAATAATTATTATCAATTATCTAACCTCTAAAATAATATACTATGAAAATCGCAATTATCATTATTCGCAGCCTAATTGGACTTTTATTATTGTTTGCATCAGTTAGTTTCTTTTTAAAACTAGCTCCAGAACCAGAGGCTACCGGAAATTTCAAAGCTTTTAATGTAGGCTTAGTTGCCTCAACTTACTTAATTCCTTTAGCAAAATCAATAGAACTTCTATGCGGATTGTCTTTTCTAACAGGTAGATACATGACCCTTGCTAATATCTTGATCCTTCCTATAACCTTAAACATTTTGTTTATTAACTTTTTTTTGGCGCCAGAAGGAATACCTATTGCACTGTTCTTATTTTTAGGGAATCTGTTTTTAATTTACAGCCATTGGGAGAATTATAAAGGTCTGTTTATAGCAAAAGGTTAGAAAATCCAATAAATAAATAAACCCGCTCAATTGAGCGGGTTTATTTATTTAAAACGAAATTAATTATCTTTTTTAGATTGCTATCTACACATGTAAAGCTCTATTATCAGTAGCCGCTAATGCTGCTTCTTTAATTGCTTCTGCAAAAGTAGGGTGTGCGTGACTCATTCTGGAAATATCCTCTGCTGATGCCTTGAATTCCATGGCAATAACTGCTTCAGCGATTAAATCTGCACAACGAGCTCCAATCATATGCACACCAAGTACTTCATCTGTTTTGGCATCAGCTAGAATTTTTACAAATCCGTCTAAATCTCCACCTGCACGTGCACGACCTAAAGCTTTAAAAGGAAAACTTCCCGATTTAAAATCAACACCAGATGCTTTCAATTGTTCCTCTGTTTGCCCTACAGCAGCCACCTCAGGCCAAGTATAAACTACACCCGGTATTAGGTTGTAATCAATATGCGGTTTTTGACCTGCTAAAATCTCAGCCACCATTGTTCCTTCTTCTTCAGCCTTGTGTGCTAACATAGCTCCACGAACTACATCGCCAATAGCATAAATGTTAGAAATATTAGTTTGTAAATGATCATTTACTTCAACTAATCCTCTATCTGTGATTTTTACTCCTGCTTTATCAGCATTCAATCCATCTGTATACGGACGACGACCAACAGAAACTAACGAATAATCTCCTTCCAGCGTAATCGTTTCTCCTTTTGCATTTTCAGCTTGAACTACAACACCTTCACCGTTTCTTTCCACTGATTTCACCTTGTGCGAAACGTAGAATTTCATGCCTTGTTTTTTCAATACTTTGGTTAATTCTTTAGACAATGAAGCATCCATTCCTGGAATAATTCGGTCTAAATATTCTACTACTGAAACTTGCGCTCCCAGACGTAAGTATACTTGTCCTAATTCGATTCCAATAACTCCACCACCAATAATCACTAAATGTTTTGGAACTTCTTTCAGTTTTAACGCCTCTGTAGATGTTATAATTCTCTCTTTATCGATTTTGATAAAAGGCAAAGAGGACGGTTTTGAACCTGTAGCAATGATAATGTTTTTAGCTTCTATAGTTTCAGAATTTCCATCTGCTTTTGCAACAACAACATGTGTAGCATCTACAAATGAACCCAATCCTTCCAGAACTGTAATTTTATTTTTGTCCATTAAAAATTTCACACCACCCGAAGTTTGATCCACAACAGCTTGTTTGCGCGCTATCATTTTCTCTAGATTTACTTTTACTTCTCCCGAAAGTTCGATTCCGTGGTCTGCAAAATGTGCAATTTCACTATAATGGTGAGAGGAAGCCAGCAATGCTTTTGAAGGAATACAACCTACATTCAAACAAGTTCCTCCAAGAGTTGAATATTTTTCGATAATTGCTGTTTTGAAACCCAATTGTGCACAACGAATTGCTGCTACATATCCGCCTGGTCCAGAACCTATAATGACAACGTCAAATGAATTCATAGTATATTTTTTATGGTTTTTTTATAAAATGTTGCACAAAATTAAGGAATTAAGTTTTGTTTGAAGTTTAATTAATGAGGTTTTTTTAATTATCAATTTATTGTAATTAACAATTACTTATTCTTTAATACGGCATCAAAATTACAACTAATTTAAATATCTGCAATAGTTGTGTTTTTACTTCGCTAATCATCAAAGTACTGTGCGTGCTTCCAATATGCTTTAGCGTAGTCAATATTGTAACGACAAATTCTCGGTAAGCCTCCATATCTTTTATTACAATTTTAAATATGTAATGATAGTCACCACTAACATGATGGCATTATATGACTTCAATTAGTTTCAAAATTTCACTCTCGAATGTGGTAAGAAACTCTTTCGTATGTTGAATCATTTTGAGATTACAGAAAACGACAAACCCTTTTTCGATTTTCGAACGGTTGATTAACATCACGTATCTATCGATTATCCCTCATCTTTCCAATTTTTTTTCTATAGCGTCAAATGTCATTGTTGAATTATTTGAATTAAAAAATAACTTATAAAAATCTTATTTAGGCATAAAATAAAAATAAAACTAATTCTAAAATCAAGTTTAACAGTTTTACAACGTATGCATTCCTGAAGAATTTCTCGTCAAAATTAGGTAATAAAACCACTTTTATTGATATAACAAATTAGACGTAGTTGAAGCTGCTATTACTACTGAAGCTAAAGTTTTATATAATGAGACGGTATGTAATCCTTTGCTTAAAGTAGTAGATACTGCCAGTTTAGAAAAATTACAGAAAAGCACAATTTGAAATTGGTAGTTGATAATAATTTTTCGCCATTATCTGTTTCTCCTGCCAAATTAGGTGCTAATATTGTGATTCACAGTTTAACAAAATACATAAATGGAAGCATTGATAATGTTGGCGGTGTAACTTGTGCCTCTCAAGAATTTGTTGACGGTTAAAAAAATGTAAATAGCGGTGCAAGTATGCTATTGAGATCAACGATGGATAGTTTACATTTAGTCAGCGTAATGAAAAACTTATGCACATTACATATTCGTATGAAACAACACAGCCATAATGCAATGTATTTTGCATAGCGTTTTGAAAAAGATGGTCTAAAAACAGTTTATCCAGGTTTATGAAGTCACTCGAGTCATGAAGTATATTCAACAATGATCAATCGCGAATATGGTTTTGGCGGTATGATGACCATTGATGTTGGTAGTATAGAAAAAACTAATGCACTAATGGAATTAATGCAAGCTAAAAATCTAGGTTATCTTGCAGTGAGTTTAGGATTTTATAAAACCTTATTTAGTGTACCTAGATCTTCAACATTAAGCGAAATTCCTATTGAAGAACAAATTCAAATGGAATTATCGGATAGTTTGATTCGCTTTTCAATAAGTTTAGACAATGATATTGAACGCACGTATCAGCTTATGAAGAAGTATATGAAAGAATTAAATGTATTAACTTCAGAATCAATTTTAGCAGAGTAATTTATCTGTTTTTAATTTTAAAAAAGCAGTAAATATTTTGATGCTTTTTTGCTTGCAATTACTTGTAAAAATATATTTAAAATTTATTAATTTTTCACTAATTGAAAATCTATATTATAAAATTAAAATATTTTAATACAAAGAGATTTAACAGCTATATATTCAATCTAAAATATTATACTGAAACCTTAATGAAATAGTTGTTGAACAAATATTTATAAAACAAAAAAATCCCGATCAAAAGAATGATACGGATTAAATAAGCTTAAAATTTCAATCAAATTAAAGTAAGGGATCTTCCCTAGGCATTAGCCGAACAAGTCAGACCGTTTGTCTAGTCCTGAAAAAAGTTGACACGAATTAGATTTTAAAATTACATTAATTATTAACCTCGGAAGTAAAAACTTTCGAGGTTTTTTTCTTCCATCTTTTTACTTTGATTACTTGTTGTAAATGCGTCTGATTTGGCGTTAACATTTGACAACTTAAGTGAGGTCTATTATGGTTATAAACATCAATAGATTCCCTTATTACTTTTAATGCCTGTACATGATTTATAAATCCATCTATTAGTAAAAATTCATACTTTAAAATACCATTTATTCTCTCTGCTATTGCATTTTCATATGGGTCACCATTTTCAGTCATACTAATTTTGATGTTGTTTTCAGTAAGCTTTTTTACATAATCACCAGAACAGTATTGTAAACCTCTATCAGAGTGATGGATTAATTCATGTTTGTATTTTCGGTTCTTTAAAGCTAACTCCAACGCATTTAAAGGCCCTACTGTGCTTAGATTATCCAAAAGCTCATAACCCATAATCTTTTTTGAATATGCGTCAGTAATTAAACTTAAATATTCATGTCCTTTATCAGTTTTGATATAAGTGATATCGCTAACCCATAGCTGTTCTGGTTTTGTGACATCCATGTTTTTAATTAAATTGGGATATTTCTTCATCCAATGTTTTGAATTTGTGGTTTTTACATAACTCCTTTTAGGTTTTATAAGTAAATGCTCTGCTCTCAAAAAATGGAATAAAACGTCTCTCCCTATTTTAATATTCAACTCATCTAATTCATCTTTAATTAAAAAGTAAAGCTTTCGTGTGCCTATCCTAGGCATAACACAACGTATTCTCATTACCATATCTCGAACAATTAAAAGTTCAGAGTGTCTTTGTAATCTATCAGTTTTGTTTTTATAATAGGCTTGTCTGCTTATCCCAAACAATAAACACATACCCTTTATGCCTAGGATTTTGGGTTTTGTTTTTTTAATTGTTTGGGTAAATACTTTTTTCGGATATCTGTTTTCAATAACTCGTCGGCAATGTCTATAGCAACATTTAAGACATGTACTTTTTCTTTTTCTTTAGAAAGTAGTGCTTCTAGCTCTTTTATTCGTTGTTCTGGAGTATTCTTTTGTGACATAGATGGTAATTCTTTCCAGTCTAATATACTATGTTTTCGCATCCAAACCAAAACAGTACTTCTACCTTGAATTCCATACTTTTTTTGAGCTTGTTTATAGGTTAACTCGCCTTTATCTACTTCGGCAACTACTTGTAATTTAAAAGCTAGGCTGTAATCTCGTTGACTACGCTTTTGCCTTTGCGGGGATTGTGATTCCATAAATTAAGTTGTTTAAGTAACAACCAATTTCAGGACGGGACAATAAAATAAAAAAAGCCCATCACAAAGTGAAGGGCTTTATAGATACTGAAATGAATTCAGTACAAAGAAAGGCGACGACATACTCTCCCACATAACTG
>JAYTBZ010000242.1:0-1529 GCA_043736705.1 Flavobacterium sp.
CCTAATACCGCTCCTGCAACAGCACCTATTCCTGCTCCTCTTTGCGTTTTATTTGTATTTTTTACTGCTTCACAACTTGTGAATATTGATCCTATAACCATTATTGTTGCCATTGCAACTATTGAAATCTTTTTCATATCTGAGTATTTTTTAATTAGTTTGCTTTTTGAAATTGGTACACCACATCGATTGTTTTTCCTTCTACAATCCCTTTGTCAACTAACTGAAAAGAAGTTTCTGTTTGATTGGCTACATTTAAAACATATCCATCTCTTACTTTTCTAGCTTTTTCTCCAGCATTAAGTACCTTTAAAACAAACTGACCTTGCTTATTTACAAACCAAGTAATTGGTGAACTAAATGACGTACAGTCTGCGCTTGCTAATGACATTGTCCCTTTGTTATTATTTGAAACTAATTTCCAGTTGCTCCCTACAAAACATTGAGAGTCTGCAAGGTCAAAAGAGTTTACTTTAATGTATTGTGATCCCGGATAAGTTACTGAACTAATAGTCCAATTCCCTTTCATTGCTACTTGAACTTTATTATTTGTATTTGTGCCTGTTACAGATTTTGACTTACATGCAAAAACCAATACAGCTAACGTGCATAGTAAAATTATTTTTCTCATTTTCTTAAATTTTAATGAATTAATACTTACACAAATGTACGAAGGAACCCAACCAAATTGTTTCAGAATTTTATTAAATTGTATCATAATTAACACTTACGACAATTTGTCACTTCAATTACAATTGGTATTCTATTTGAATAGTAGGAAAACAATCAAATAAACTTAAAACACAAAATATGACAACAGGTAAAATTAATGTTTCGGTAGAAAACATCTTTCCCTTAATCAAGAAATTTTTATACAGTGATCATGAAATTTTCTTGAGAGAATTGATTTCAAATGGTACTGATGCCACTTTAAAATTAAAGCACCTTACCAGCATTGGCGAAGCCAAAGTAGAGTACGGAAACCCAATCATCGAAATTAAAGTCGATAAAGAAGGTAAAAAAATTCATATCATTGACCAAGGTCTCGGTATGACAGCAGATGAAGTGGAAAAATACATCAATCAAGTAGCTTTTTCGGGAGCAGAAGAATTTTTAGACAAATACAAAGACTCGGCTAAAGATTCGGGAATTATTGGTCACTTTGGTCTTGGTTTCTACTCTGCTTTTATGGTAGCTGAAAAAGTTGAAATCTTTACTAAATCATATAAAGACGAACCAGCAGCACACTGGACTTGTGATGGAAGCCCAGAATTCACGTTAGAACCAGCAGAGAAAACGACTCGTGGTACGGAGATTATTTTGCACATTGCCGAAGATTCGCTTGAGTTTTTAGAAGATTCAAAAATTAAAGGCTTACTGAATAAGTACAATAAGTTCATGCCAATTCCGATTAAATTTGGAACCAAAACTGAAAAAATTGAACAAAAAAAGGGCGAAGAAGTTGCTGCTGAAGATGTAGAAAAAACGTTTACAGAAGTAGAAGTGGACAACATCATCAACAACCCAAA
>JAYTBZ010000243.1:0-1528 GCA_043736705.1 Flavobacterium sp.
AGAAATATGACGCAAGCAGCTGGTTTTTATAATAGTTTGCTCGAATGTGATGAACCGGCTTTGGTAATCGAATGCTTGAATGGGTACCGATTAAAAGAAAAAATGCCATTGAACTATGGTGAGTTTAAAACGCCAATTGGAGTTGTAGAAACACTTAAAGAAGGAACTGACATTACATTAGTTTCTTATGGTTCAACTTTGCGCTTAGTTCAACAAGCAGCAAATGAACTTTTAGAAGTAGGAATAGATTGTGAGATTATCGACTTACAATCGTTGCTACCATTTGACGTGAAACAAGACGTTGTAAAAAGTATTGCCAAAACAAACCGCCTTTTAGTAATTGATGAAGATGTTCCTGGTGGTGCTTCAGCCTACATTTTACAACAAATCATAGAGCAACAAGACGCTTACAATTATTTAGACAGTAAACCACAAACTTTGACCGCAAAAGCACACAGACCAGCTTATGGAACAGACGGAGATTACTTTTCCAAACCTTCGGCCGAAGACATTTTTGAAAAAGTTTATGATATGATGAATGAAGTAAATCCTGTTAAGTTTCCTAGTTTATATTAATTAGTACTACATTGATAATAAATGATCCTAACTGGCGACAGTTAGGATTTTTTATGACTACCTCTATCCTATTAGGAATCATACAAAGTATAAATATATTTGTAAACAAAAGTTAAACTATTTCAATCTAAAAAGGATTAATTGTACTTTTAAGAAAACTAAAAAAAATACAATGGAAAAATATGCCTTATTAGCTCGATTAGAAGCTAAACCTGGAAAAGAAGAGGAAGTTGCTGCATTTTTAAAAAGCGCATTACCACTGGTGTTGGACGAGCCAGAAACTGTAAATTGGTATGGATGGCAAATAGGAACTTCTACTTTTGGAATTTTTGATACATTTGAAACAGAAGAAGGAAGAAAAGCACATCTTGCGGGCAAAATTGCCGAGGCATTAATGGCTAATGCTGGCACTCTACTCTCCAAAGATCCAGTAATTGAATTTGTAGAATTGCTAGCCGTAAAATAACTGCAAACGTATTTTTTATAGTTAAAAGTAAATAACACTACATTTACAAACAAAAAAATAGTTGATTAGAAATATAAATTACCTTAATAATACCAACGTAATCTAATTATAATGGTATTATTAAGGTAATTTAGTGTTTTATAAAAATGTATCATAAATGAAAGTACTAGAAAATATATTACAAGACCTTGAAAATGTTAAAGTTATTGATGCTACAATTAATTACAATCAATATATTCCATTGGATATTTCTATAAATAATGAAATTTTTAAAAAACAGAACATTGATAATGCTGCTGATTTTGAAACTTATATAGAAAATTATTTAAGTGAAAATAATGCAAAAGTGGCTTTTGGAGGGTACAATGAAATTAGAAATTTGTACAAACGAAGTGGGATTTTCAACGATACAACAACTGAAGAGCGAAACATACACATTGGATTAGACTTATGGATAAAAGCAGGTACTGCCGTTCTAGCAGCTGT
>JAYTBZ010000244.1:0-1527 GCA_043736705.1 Flavobacterium sp.
ATTTTTGAAAAATCCTTTTTTGACTCCATCTTTACCTACAAAAGGATAAATCCTATCTACACTTAATTGCAGCGTAGGCAGAGTCATATTTATCTCTTCAGTTTGGGTATTTTGCGAATGAGTTGCAGTCAATGATAATCGAACTTGCGGAACTGTAGTAAATGTTCTAGAATAGGATACAGAAGAACTTAATGTGTTATTGAGATTCGATCCTATATTGATTTGATTAATAGATTGCTTAAAATACTTACTACTTCCTAAATTTACAGAAGCTGAAAAACTAGAATTAGGATTCGCTTTAGAATCTTTAGAATGTGACCACTGAATGTTGTAAATATTTTGTTTTACATAATCAGGATATCCTCTTTCGCTGGTGATTAAGTTTTCGAATCTTACGTTTATGTTACCACTAAAATTATATCTCTTTGCATAACTAGATTCAAAACGTAAACCATAACTTCCATTCGTGTAATAATCGCCTAAAACGGTTAAATCATAATTGTCACTCAGTGCAAAGTAGTATCCTAAATTTTGTAATGAAAAACCCCTGTTATTGGAGTCATTGTAGCTGGGCAGAATCAACCCTGAAATACTGGTCTCTTTACTCATTGGGAAAAAGGCAAAAGGTAGAGCAATAGGAGTAGGTACATTTGCAATAACCATATTGGTTAATCCCGTTACCACTTTTTTACCCGGAATAAATTTAACCTTGTTGGTTTGAAAATAGTATTCAGGATTATCCACATCTTTTGAAGTAGTAAAACGTGCACCTTTTAAGAAATAAACAGAATCATTCTCTTTTTTAGTAACCGCTGCTTTAATTTTAAACTCGCCTTGTTCTGATCTTGAATTCCAGATTAACGCTTTTTTGGTTTTAAAATTAAATCGAATAGAATCTGGTTCTATCACATTAGTACCTTGCTTGAAATTTGGATACTGAGTGTACGCTCCTGTAGAATCTTTAATTCGTCCGGCATATACCTCATTTTTTTCATAATCCATTACAATTATGCCCGACTTCAATTCAACGTCTTGATAATACAATTCGGCTTTATCGTACAGCGTGATTATTTTTTTCTTTTGGTCAATTTTAGCATATTGTTCTGCTGTGTAGCGAACCTTTCCATCCAGAAAACCTTTTTTTGGCTTAATACTGTCTAATTTTATGGTATCAGTTTGTTTTGGAGCAGTTATTTCAGGATTTTTGACACTAGTGGCATTGGGTTTTTGGGTGTCAGATTTTTTTGTAGAAGGAATAGCTGTCTTTTTTTTTATTATATCTTGAGAATATAATTTACCAGAACCTAATGATAGGAAAATTGATAATAAAACGATATTAAATAAGTTTGTATGCAAAGGTTTAAATGCTATTTTTGTAAAATTATGGCCTGTTTTTTGACATGTCAAACTTACATATTATTTTTTGTCAAAAATAGGCAAATAAATAAATTTATAGACTTAGTATTTTAATTAAATTAACTTATCGCTTTATGCATAGTACAAGTAAAATTAGAATAATTGTTACTT
>JAYTBZ010000245.1:0-3481 GCA_043736705.1 Flavobacterium sp.
AAAAATAGTTTTTTTAGTGAAAATGATGTGACAAATTGATTTTAAAATTCAACTTATTTTGATTAGTCAATTTCTTTGCCAATTTTTATATTAGTTTCCATGTCTGGTATTCTATAAAGTAAACATCGGAGGTTATTTTTTTCTCTTTTTCTTATTTGATTTCGGTACATGTGATACGGTATATATTTATATTTGTGAAATCTAAAGTTATCTTATTACCCATGTCCAACTTGACTCCATTAAAAGATTTAGCTGCATCATTAGAGGGAACTCTTTTATATGATGACCTTCATAAAACACTGTATGCCACAGATGCGTCTGCGTATCGAATTATGCCAGTTGCTGTAGCAATTCCAAAATCAGAAGATGATATTGTCAAAATTATTCGCTTTGCAGCAAAAAATAAGATTTCTATCACACCTAGAACTGCGGGAACTTCCTTAGCAGGACAAACAGTAGGTTCTGGAATTATAGTAGATGTATCAAAACATTTTACTAAAATTATCGCTTTTGATCCTATAAAAAAAACAGTTACGGTTCAGCCAGGAGTGATTCGGGACGAACTGAATTTATATTTAAAAGAACACGGATTGTTTTTCGGACCCAATACTTCGACCTCGAACCGCTGTATGATAGGAGGAATGGTAGGCAATAATTCGTCCGGTACTACATCGATACGTTATGGCGTTACCCGAGATAAAATAGTGGAAATCAAAGCGGTTTTGAGTGATGGAAGCTCAGCAATATTTAAAGAAATAACTTCTGCTGAATTCATTGAAAAAACGAAAGGGAACACGCTCGAAAGTTCGATCTACAGGACCATTTATGAGGAACTTTCGAATATTGAAAACCAAAAGGAGATTATCAAGGAATTTCCGAAACCAGAAATCCACAGACGAAATACAGGCTATGCAATAGATTTAGTATTGAAATCGGAACTTTTTGGAGGAACCGAAAACACTATTAATTTAGGGAAACTCCTTTGCGGAAGCGAGGGAACGCTTGCTTTCACCACTGAAATTACCTTGAAAGTAGATCATTTACCACCAACGTATAATGTTATGGTTGTGGCTCATTTTCATACCATTCAGGAAAGTTTAGAAGCTGTTGTAACCGCTATGAAACATCATTTGTATACCTGCGAAATGATGGATGACACGATATTGAATTGTACCAAAACTAACAGAGAGCAAGCCAAAAACAGATTTTTTATTCAAGGGGAACCCAAAGCGGTTATTATGCTCGAAGTGGCGTCGCATAACAGTATGGAAGATGCCGAAATACAAGCTAATGATTTGATTGCTGACTTGGAAAGAAATAATTTTGGGTATGCTTTGCCAAAAATTTACGGAGCAGATATTGATAAAATAAATGAGTTGCGAAAAGCAGGTCTCGGACTCTTAGGAAGTATTGTTGGTGATAATAAAGCCGCTGATTCTATTGAAGATACCGCTGTTGAGTTGAGCGATTTACCCAATTATATTGCAGAATTCTCCGCTATGATGGAACGCCATGGACAAAGTGCCATATATTATGCACATGCCGGTGCCGGAGAATTGCATTTGCGCCCCGTTTTAAACTTGAAAACTAAAGAAGGATTACATCAATTTAGAAACATCGCAACCGAAGTGGCTATTTTGGTAAAAAAATACAGAGGATCCTTGAGTGGGGAGCACGGCGACGGAATTGTAAGAGGCGAGTTTTTACCTTTTATGATTGGGCAACAGAATTATGAATTGTTAAAAAGAATTAAACTTGCGTTTGATCCTAATACTATTTTGAATGTTGGTAAAATAGTAGATGCATTCAAAATGGATGAGAATCTCCGGGTGGAAGCAGGCAGAGTGGAACCGGATATACAAACAATTCAGGATTTTTCGGATAGTATGGGAATTTTGCGTGCTGCAGAGAAATGTAATGGTTCTGGTGATTGTAGAAAATTACCCTCGGCTGTTGGGACTTTGTGTCCTAGTTATCGTGCCACCCGAAATGAAAAGGACACTACTCGTGCCAGAGCCAATGCGCTACGAGAATATTTGACACATTCCGAAAAAGACAATAAGTTCGATTACGAAGAATTGTATAAAGTTTTTGATTTGTGTGTGAGTTGTAAAGCGTGTGCCAGCGAATGTCCCAGTAATGTGGATGTAGCTGCTTTGAAATCGGAGTTTTTATATCAATATCAAAAAGCAAATGGGTTTTCATGGCGCAATAAAGTCTTTGCTTTTAATGCTAAATTGAATGGACTGGGGAGTATCACCCCAAAGTTTACAAATTTCATGCTGAACTTGCCTTTGGTAAAAAAAACCATGGGAATTGCCTCAAAAAGAGAAGTACCGACTCTGGCTCCGCAAACCTTTAGAAAATGGTATGAGAAAAATTGGAATCAAGCACCAAGTGATTCTTTTGTAAACGGAAAAGTATGTTTGTTTTGTGATGAATTCACTAATTTTTATGATGTTTCTGTAGGCATTGATGCGTACGAGTTATTGACAGCATTAGGATATGAAGTAATTATGGTGGATCATGAGGAAAGTGGAAGGGCTTTTATCTCTAAAGGTTTTCTGGAAGAAGCCAAAGCAATCGCAAACATAAACGTAGCTGTTTTTTCGGATTATGTTACCGCTGATTTTCCGTTGATAGGAATAGAACCTTCTGCAATACTAACCTTTAGAGATGAATACATTCGATTGGCTGACGATAAGGAAGGTGCTGAAAAACTAGCAAAACATGTATTTACGATTGAAGAGTTTTTTAAAAAGGAAATTACAAAAGGTAAAATTCATCCAGAACAATTTTCTGAGGAGGAAAAAACAATAAAAATCCATGGTCATTGCCATCAAAAATCATTGAGCATTATGGAAGCGACTTTCGCCATGTTGAATGTACCTAAAAACAGTTCGGTTACTATATATAATTCCGGTTGTTGTGGGATGGCAGGGTCTTTTGGATATGAAAAAGAACATTATGAAATCAGTATGCAAATGGGCGAAGACACTTTATTTCCTAAAATTAGAGCTACTGAACCCACAACTACAATTGCAGCAGCTGGTACGAGTTGTCGCCACCAGATTTTTGACGGTACCACTAGAAAGGCACTACATCCAGTTTCTATATTAAGGAGCTGTTTAAAAAAATAACACGTTTGAACTTAGGTTCTGAGTCCACAGAAACCACTTTTAAAATTTTATTATTTGCTTTTTTTGAGATTAAAATTGTGATTTTTGACTTTTTTTGTGTCTAAAAAAATCATTTTTTGTTTATTAAAAAAAATAAAAAAAATAGTTGGAGAAATGGCAATAGTTCAATTTGTTTTATACTTTTGATTTTTGAAGATTATTTGCATTATATCTAACATAAAAACGAATAATTTACGGTATCTCAATTTTTAATGATAAAATTTACAATATGGCATTAAAGGGTTTATTTAGAAAAAAGACAGTACAAGATATTTTAAAACAAGTAGAAAAAAATAATACTG
>JAYTBZ010000246.1:0-7572 GCA_043736705.1 Flavobacterium sp.
AGCACCAGCTTGCCTAGCAATTTCGAGTGCGTTTTCTTGCTGCTTCTGGTTGGTCCACATGCTGTCAATAGTTCGCAAAGTAGCTAATAAAGTGGCAGGAGTAACTATGACAATGTTTTTCTCGAATGCCTTGTTGTACAAACTAGTATCCTCATTGAGTGCCAGAGCAAAAGCAGGCTCAATGGGTATAAACAACAGTACAAAATCAGGGCTTTCAATTTGGTATAAATCCTGATAGTTCTTGTTGCCTAATTGGTCTACGTGACGTTTTATAGAATTAACGTGTTCTTTTAAAAAACTAGCTTTTACCTCATCTTCCTCTTCATTGATGTATTTTTCATAAGCAGTCAAAGAAACTTTAGAGTCGACAATCATCTTTTTGCCATCTGGTAAATTGATCACCACATCAGGGAAAACGCGGCTTCCATCTGCAGTTGTAAAAGCTTGTTGCACTTCATACTCGCGTCCTTTTTCTAATCCTGATTTTTCTAGCACACGTTCCAGCACGAGTTCTCCCCAGTTGCCCTGCATCTTGCTATCTCCTTTTAATGCTTTTGTCAAGTTGATCGTTTCTTTGCTCATTTGGATGTTCATTTCTTGCAATCCTAATATTTGTTGGCGCAAAGCCGCATGGTAATCAATACTTTCTTTGTGTGTGTCCTCGACTTTCTTTTCAAACAATTGAATTTTATCCTGCAAGGGGGACAAGATATTTTTCATGTTCTCCTTATTTTGTTCGGTAAATTTATTCGATTTTTCGTCTAATATTTTATTAGCGAGGTTTTCAAATTCTTTCGTAAATTTTTCTTGAAGTTTCTCTACTTCTTCTTTTTGTTCTTTGTTGCGTTCCCAAAGATTCTCAAAATCTACTTCTTTTTTAGAGAGTTGAATCGCCAGACTATCTTTTTCATTTCTAATATTTTCTTTTTCAGTATTGGATGTTTCTAATTGCTTTTCAAAAGCTATTTTCTCCATTGTAAGCTGCTCTTTCAGTTGATTAAACTGTGAACTGGAAGCAATGAGTTTCTCCTCTAAACTAATTTTTTCCGACTGAAATTTTGCAGCATATAGGAGCTTGCCAAGAAAAATACCAATAGCAAGTGCACTAGTGAAAATCAATAAAAATGAAAGCATATTTGACATAAAATTTCTTTTTGTAAGTTTGTAAAAATAAACAAAAGATTCCGAGTTTCTTTTGAGAAATCAAAATAGTATTTTAAGTTTTACCGACTATAAATTTGTAAATTTTGTAATCATTTCATTTTTTAACTATAAACAGATGCAGGATAAATCTTTAAAATTCAAAACGTTATTTTGTGCTATAATTTCAATTGTGGGTTGGTTTGCAGTACTACTGCAATTGTATCTTATTATTATCAACCGAGTCGCTTCGCTACTGGAAACAATTGTTCGATTTTTTAGTTTTTTTACTATTCAAACCAATATTCTAGTTGCAATTTGCTTTACTTGTCTTTGGTTAGTACCAAAATCCAATTGGGGTTTATTTTTTTCGAAAGCGACAAATTCGACTGCAATTACTTTGTATATTCTAATAGTAGGGCTAGTTTATAACGTAATCTTACGTTTTTTATGGGCTCCGACAGGTTCTCAAAAAATAGTTGATGAGCTGCTGCATCTCGTAATTCCAATATTAGTTTTATTGTATTGGATCGTATTTGTAACTAAAAAAGAATTGAAATACAGCACTATTTTTCCGTGGCTTATTTTTCCTTTTGTGTATTTGATTTATACGTTAATTCGCGGTGCTTTTTTTGATTTTTACCCGTATCCATTTGTTGATGTAAACGCTTTAGGATATTTTGAGGTGATTTGTAACAGTTTTTTTATGCTATTGGCCTTTCTATTTTTTGGAATGATATTGATTACAGTTGGAAAAAGGACTTCAACGATTGCATAAGCGATTTACTGCTACGAGAACAGCAACTCTTTTTTTCAGGACTTATACTTTTCATAATGATTTCTATAGCATTTTATAGATATGCGGTTACAAACATTCTCTTTTTGGTCGATTGTTTAAATTTAATATTTGTACTATCTTTATTTTGATTAATTCAAATAAAAAGCCAGATTTCAATTGTGAAATCTGGCTTTTTTTATAATTGGAATTCTATTTTAATTTTTTACAATTTTATTTCTATACATTACTTTGTTGCCATCGCTCACGGTGTAAATGTATATTCCAGCAGGCAGTTTAGCGATATTTATAGTAGTAGTATTGCCATTAGAACCGCTATTCAATTTATACGGCATACCCATGGATCGTCCTAAAACATCGTAAATATTGAGCTGTAAATCTGTTGTGTTTTCTAAATTTACAACCACATTAAATGATTCGATGGTTGGATTTGGGTAAGCAATTGCGCTTAATTCATTTTTACCTATAACATCATTTGTGCTTAACGTAACATCTTCTTTGAGCTCGAATCTCGCTACAACTGGACCGTGATCAGAGGTGTTGGTTGTATAACCAGGAACATCCGTTCTTGGATCGTAAACCATTATTGAATTTGGTACATAATCATCAGTAAGTTCATTTGAAACTACAATATGATCTAGAAATCCACCAGAAGACAAGAAACTGAAAGCACCCGCTTTACTGATTTCTAATGTCAAGGTATTGTAACGTGCTGTATCTTCAACCATTTTTTGATAAGAGGAAGGGTTTCCAGCAATAACAGATTGGTCAACATCATCATTAAAATCTCCTAAGAGCATTACATTGGCATTTGGGAACTCAACATCTAAACTATCCTTTAGCAATTCGACGTCATATTTTCTCATATTGTATCGTGCGATGTCACCACCGCTATTGGCTCTAGCATGAATATCAATAATTTTTAAATCTTTTTTGACACCACCAATATTAGTTTCAATTTCAACTAAATAAGGTAAACGACCAGAAGAATAAAAGCTTGAGCCGACGCCACCCGGGTAATTAGGAAGTGTTTTTGTTCCAGCGCGAACCTCGTCGTACAATTTAGAGAATAACACACGTGTCTTTTTTACTGTAGTAGTTTGCGTATTGTAAATCACTACTAATTTTTGAGGCGGAAAGTTCGGGTCTGGAGCTTGAAACGAGCGAGACCAAACTGGAGAAACTGATTTTGCAAAGGTTTTTCCGTTAATACTTATTTTTTGAATCAAAATATCTAAGGCAGCATCATCCGAAACTTCTTGTACAGCATATACATCTGCATTTAAAGTATTCATTACTGTAGCTACATTATCAATTTGTAGTGCATCATTAGTAGGACCGAATTCAGTTCCACTAGTATCTTTAACATCAGTTCCAAAAAATTCTAAGTTATAGGTTACAATGTCAAAAGTTTCTGCTTTTGTTATGGAAGAACCTTTGAAAGAGCCAATTTCTTGATTAAGTCCTGTTCCTGTTAGTTTTAAAGGTCCAGAAATGGTAAGTGCTTTTACAGATGGAGCGAAACGAGCAAAAATAGTTTTGCCTGCCACAGCATCAGCAGCTGTGATCACTAAACTAGATTGAAAATTCGTATTGTCAGTTGATATTTGGAAATCACTTGGAGCAGTTAGGGTGATATCGCCGTAACCACCTGCCATAAACACAAATGATTGACTTGCTGAAGTAGTGTTTGGGCTTACTTCTCCAAAATTTAAATTAGGGTTAGAAGCTATAAAAGTAGTATTGTTGGCTATTCGTACATCATCTAGAGTCCATTCCGCGCTATCAGATCCCGATCCAGAACTAGTCGATTCGTAAACCCAAGCAAGGTAAGTATGATCTGTTTTATATGCTTGTAAGTTAATGAATTGCGATTGTTTGAATGTTCCAGTAGTTGTTGGAAAATCACCTTCTAATACGGTCCATGTCGCATTTTCTGGGTTACTTTTTCCGTCATAATCCACAGAAACCATTAGTTTTAATTGTTTACCAGAGAAAAATTTACGGGAATAAAAAGACAATAACGGAAATTGATTAAATGAATCTAGACGTAAATTTGGGGAAATTAACCAGTCTTTACTAGCTCCAATTTCAGAAAAACCATTTATTTGTACCGCTGCAGGTGAGCTATTGAAACGAGAGGTTGTGCTTGCCCATTTAATCCTATCGCCGGTAACACTGTATGCTGTCCAGCCACTGTTAGTAAGAACATTTACATCATTAAAATCTTGTATGTATGGATTTATTCCAATACCGCTTAGACTAATAGTCTTGGTTGTTGCGTTTGTAGCTTCATGGTTTATTTGACCTGAAAAAACGCCAGTTGTATTGGGTGTAAATTTCACATATACGGTTGGTGTTGCTCCATTATTAAAGTCAGCATTTGCGAAAACTAAATTCGTTCCATAACCAGTAGTTGCCGCTTTTGAAATAGTAAAATTTCCTGATGCAGTTACCGTTACATCACTTGCTAAATTGAGTGCTGTTATTTGATAATTTAATGGCGTAGAACTGAAATTTTGCTCAACAAAACTAAAATCTAATGCCGTTTTAGACGTTGTTAACGAAGGAACTAGAACGCTCGAAGTGGTAACATTTAATGTATTGATCGTGGTTTGTAAGTTTCCAGCTGTATCCTCAGATACGGAGTAGACTACATAAGCAGTTCCTGAACTTAATCCAGTATTGTTTTGTGAATATTCTAAAGCTGGATCAACAACAGTAAGCGTTCCAGCTCGCAAAGCAGCTATGTTAGTGGCATTTGTTCCTGCCTTTATTTGCGTAGCGGTTGGAGTAGTACTTCCTGAAGCTTCAACTATAAAATAAGTTTTCCCAGTTTCATTAATTTTAGTCGAAAAGTCAAATCCATCAGAAAGGATGCTGGTAATTTTAGGAAATCCATCTGCATTTACAGGCGGAACAAGATCATTGATCACCGTAATATTATCAATGGCAAAAGAAGGTCTTGAGCCGCCTCCAGATAATTGTTTAGAAATCCATCTAATTTGAACAACCTCTTTATTATCGCATTCTGCTGGCAATATTACTTTTATTCTTTGAATATTTTGTCCTGTAGTACCAGAATTTTGCTGCGTTGTATTACTGGTATAAACTGTAGTTGGTAAGGTGATGAAATTAGCTGTACTGCCTACACGGTATTGCAACACCATGTCATTTATACGAGTGTTAGTGGGATCACTGTACGGATTACGAATTGTCATCGCATCATATTCCACCGTTATGGCAGTTTTACTGGTTGTTTTGATAGCCAATCCAATCGTAAGATCGAGCGATCCTGAATTTAAGAAACCTATTTTCCCATTGTAATTATGGAAATTTCCACTTGTGGTAGCAGCGGTACTATTTGCTACTAATGCACGATCTGCTCCCAAAGTTCCAGTAGTCACATACGAACTACCTGGTACTATACTTGCGGTCCAACCTTGAAATCCGGCTGGATAAGTTGTTGCAGCAACATCTAAAGCTGAAAAATTTTGTGAGAAAGGTAAATCTTGTGGTGCAGGCGCTGTTCCTTGTGCCAATAGCGTTGCTGAAAAGCAGCATAAAAAAGTAAAACAAGCTATAATGTAGCGTAAATAGTAATTCTGTTTCATAGAGATTCGTGGTAAATTTAGATTGCAAATTTATTAGTTCTAATGTTAAGAGAATATTATAAATTCATCCATTTAAGACTGCAAATAGAATAAATTTTCTTTATTTAAATTGTTGTACTTAAACGAATTATTGATTTTTCTGATGTCATAAAAAAAGCCAATTAGAAATTAATTTCTAATTGGCTTTTGGGGAGTAAAATAAATTGATTTTTACTCGTTTGGTACAATTATATCTTGCCAAATATTATTCGTCTAATTTTATATTTCCGCGATTTTTTTTGTTGTCCGGGTGTTCATTAGGATATCTTTTTGCTGTAATATCAGAATTATAATCTTCATTTTCAACGGTTCTCATCGTTTCTTTTTCTGAAGATACACCGCGACTTAAACTTTCGTTTTCATTCCAAGTTCTTTCTTCAGGTTCTGGTATAGAAGCTATTTTTTGGTCTACATTACGTGCTCTTTGCACTAGTTTTTCATTTCCACTGGCATCAATTTCCACTTCCTCTTTAAGTATTGATGCATTTATAACAGGATCTTCGGGACTATTTTTCCCGCTGAATCCTTCATTTGTAGTTTGTTTATTATTGGTCTTTTTTGAACTTAAATCGTCGCTATGCATGATGTTTATTTTTAACGTTACTATTTTTTGCTTTCATAAGATTACAACAAAAATCCTTTCTATTTCAATCATTTAACATAGCTTTTGCTTTGTCATAGTAATTGTATGATAGCACTATTTTAATTGCATCAAAAACAAAACTATCTTTGCACGCACAAACAGTCGAATAAAATGTTGCATTCACACTTCATCATTCATAAACCGTATGGATATTTAAGTCAGTTTATATACGAGCTAAAAAGAAAAAAGAAATTGCTGGGTGAGTTGTACAATTTTCCGATTGGGACAATGGCAATTGGACGTCTTGACGAAGATTCGGAAGGATTGTTACTGTTGACTACTGATGGGATGATGAGCGAAATTATTCGAAGTAAAAAAGTAGATAAAGAATATTTTGTGCAAGTAGACGGAATCATTCATCAAGAGGCAATTGAGCAATTGCAAAAAGGTGTTGAAATAGGTTTTAATGGCACCAAATACACAACAAAGCCTTGCAAGGCTCGTGTTGTTAGTGAGATTCCTGCCTTCGGGACCAGAGGAAAAAAAATTAGAGATGCCCGTCACGGTCCTACTTCTTGGGCCTCAATCACCGTTAATGAAGGAAAATTTCGCCAAGTTCGGAAAATGACAGCTGCCGTTGGTTTTCCTACCTTGCGCCTGGTTCGGGTTCGAATAGGAAATATACATCTCAATGATTTACAGGCTGGGGAAGTTAAAGAAGTAGAGGATTTTCAAATAGAGATGTAACAGATTTGATCTGAATTTTTCAATCTTTTAATTTTTCAATCTTTTAATAAAGTATAATATGTTAAACATCGTTCTCGTAGAACCTGAAATCCCTAACAACACTGGAAATATTGGTCGCTTGTGTGTGGGCACCGAAAGTCGTTTGCACTTGATTCATCCTTTTGGATTTGTCATCAATGATAAAAACCTAAAACGTTCTGGATTAGATTATTGGGTACATCTTGATTTTACAGAATATCAAAATGTAGCCGAGTGGAAAAGTCAAATACCAGACTTGTCACGCGTTTTTTTAATGAGTTCTCATGCTTCAAAATCGTATTTAGAAACTGATTTTCAGGATGGCGATTGGTTAGTTTTTGGCAAAGAAAGCGTGGGCTTAAGCCAAGAAGTATTGCGTTTATTTGCTAGAGAAAATCAACTCAAAATCCCAATGTCACCCTTAATTAGAAGTTTTAATATAGCTAATTCAGTGGCTTTTGTGGTAGGGGAGGCGAGAAGGCAGATAAGTTTGAACCTTTAAGAAATCACAAACTTCCCTTTTTCTGCATCAAAAATAATATGCTCGTCTTTAAATAGCGTGTTGAAACTGCCTTTTGCAATGAAATTGCAGGGTTCGTCTTGTAGCACTATTTCTGGAGTCATAATAATCATTT
>JAYTBZ010000247.1:0-3464 GCA_043736705.1 Flavobacterium sp.
CATCTCCGTCGAAACTGGTCCAGCGTTCTTGTCTGACTTTAAAGAAATGATGACTGATTTTAATACACATGAGGTGAATGTAATTGCAAATGGATTGGATGCTATCAATTGGTCGACACTCGATAGTAATATAAAAATCATACTCTATCGCGTTATCCAAGAATTGCTTGTGAACATGAAAAAATATAGTCAATGCAGTTTAGTACTACTAACTTTTAATCTAAAGGAAAAAAAACTACAAATAGACTATATGGATAACGGCATCGGGGCAACTGAAAACCAAATAAAATCTAAAAATGGACTTCAAAATGTGGAAAACCGTATTCTGGCTGTAAAAGGAAACATTAGCTTTGACACTAGTCCAAATAAAGGATTTAAAGTGCAAATTGTCATCCCAACATAAATTTGCTTTTTTGTATTTAAAACCACTCCATCCCCTGAATTAAGAAGAATAATTCCGTTATATTTGTCTGAAACAGCAAGGTTCTATCCTACTATATTTTCTGGAGAGGTAACCCATATGTATTACTAAATTCTTGCTTTTCCGACAAATGACTCGTACCAAACTTTATCTTTCATTTACACTACTAACGTTATTGTTCCTCTTAAATTCTTGTAAAAAAGAACAACAACCACATCAAATAGTAAAGAATCCCTGGAAAAGATCGAAAGCAGATCGAATTGAAACCGATAAGTATATAGATGCAGGACATATCTATATGTTAAAATTAAATTACGATAGTGCATACTATTGCTATACCCGAGCCAAATTGTACGCTGAAACAAAAAATGATACTTCTAGAGTTATTTTATGTTTATTAAGTATTAATGAAATACAACACACATACGCAGATTATGCAGGCGCAGAAGCTACAGCAACTGAAATAATACCGCTGCTTAAAAATAAGAAAGATCATCCCTATAATTTTGATCTAAATATGCGCTTAGGTAACATTTCAACCTCTATCCAAGATTATAAAAATGCACTCGTCTATTACAATATAGCTTTACGTTTAAAAAAAACAACTGCTGATGAAAAAGTAATGATCCTAAATAACATTGGCTGGGTATATCTAGAGATGCAACAATTTAAAAAGGCTACTTACATATTTGAATATTTATTAAGCAAAAATGAAAATTTAAAAGATCTATCTAATTACGCAGTAATATTGAGTAATTTGGGATATTGCTATATAAAATTAGGTAACCCTAAAGCGTTACCTTACTTAACTAAATCACTTAAAATAAGGCTTAAAATAAATCAGAAGACTCAAATATCTACTTATGCTCACCTTTCCCTATATTATAAACAAAGGAATCTTGCTATAGCCAAAAACTACGCTGTATTAGGTTATAAAGTTGCTACTTCTCTTAGGATTCCAAATGATCGTTTGACATGCCTACAATTATTAATAAAACTCAATACTGGTGCAACCGCTAAAAATTATGCGCTGCAATACCTTCATCTTAATGATAGCATCACCAAGGTTAGACAAAGAGCAAAAAATCAGTATGCTAAAATTAGATACGATTCGAAAAAGGAAAAAGAAGAAAACCTACAACTTAAAGTACAGAAAATAGAGCAAGAAGCTCATCAAAAAAAGAAAAATATCTTTCTATACCTTATCGTGGGAAGCATCACGGCAATAGGTATTGTAATTACGTATTTGCTTTTGGCCAAAAATAAACGCGAAAAAGTAAAAGCAACGTATGCCACTGAGATTCGGATTTCGAAAAAACTACATGATGAGTTAGCCAATGATGTCTACCAAACCATGGCTTTTGCGGAAACTCAAGATTTATCGACCACACGAAATAAGGAAATACTTCTCTCTAACCTAGATACTATTTACAGCAGGACAAGAAATATATCAAAAGAAAACATCTCCGTCGAAACTGGTCCAGCGTTCTTGTCTGACTTTAAAGAAATGATGACTGATTTTAATACGCATGAGGTGAATGTAATTGCAAATGGATTGGATGCAATCAATTGGTCGACCCTCGATAGTAATATAAAAATCATACTCTATCGCGTTATCCAAGAATTGCTCGTGAACATGAAAAAATATAGTCAATGCAGTTTAGCACTACTAACTTTTAATTTAAAGGAAAAAAAACTACAAATAGACTATATGGATAACGGCATTGGGGCAACTGAAAACCAAATAAAATCTAAAAATGGGCTTCAAAATGTGGAAAACCGTATTCTGGCTGTAAAAGGAAACATTAGTTTTGACACTAGTCCAAATAAAGGATTTAAAGTGCGCTTTACAATTCCAACATAAATTTGCTTTTTTGTATTTAAAACCACTCTATCCCCTGAATTAATAAGAATAATTCCGTTATATTTGTCTAACACAGCAAGGTTCTATCCTACTATATTTTCTGGAGAGGTAACCTTTATGTACTACTAAATTCTTGCTTTTCCGACAAATGACTCGTACCAAACTTTATCTTTCATTTACACTACTAACGTTAATGTTACTCTTAAATTCTTGTAAAAAAGAACAACAACCAAATCAAATAGTTAAGAATCCTTGGAAAAGATCGAAAGCAGATCGAATTGAAACCGATAAGTATATAGATGCTGGAGATGTCTATTTCCAAAAACTAAATTATGATAGTGCTTATTACTGTAATGCAAAAGCTAAACTCTCAGCCGAGGTAAAAAGAGATACTTCTCGTATTATTCTATCGTTATTAAATTTAGCAAAAATTCATTATCTACAATCCGATTACACTGGCGCTGAGACCACAGCAACTGAAATCTTACCATTACTTGAAAAAAACAAAGACCATGCTTACAATTATAATATAAACCTACTTTTAGGAAATACCTCAACTGCTACTTTAGATTACAAAAATTCACTCCGTTATTATAATAAAGCCTTAAAACTAAAAAAAACAACTGCTGATGAAAAAATAGACATACTACACAACATTGGTTGGGTATATCTAGAAATGAAACAGTTCAAAAAGGCCGCTTACATATTTGAATACTTACTCACCAAAAAAGAAAGTTCGAATAATATAGAACCCTACACGTTAACATTAACAAACTTGGGAAATTGTTATTTAAAATTAGGAAAACCTAAAGTGCTAGAATACTATTTAAAATCGTTGCGTATAGCATTAAAGACCAATAATCGCAGTAAGATTTACACCTATAAATCTCTATCAAGGTACTACAAAACAAAGGATTTTACCCTAGCCAAAAACTACGCTGTACTAAGTTATAAAGTTGCTACTTCGCTTAGGATTCCAGAAGTTCGTTTAGAATGTCTGCAATTATTAATAGAACTCAATACTGGTGCAGCCGCTAAAAACTATGCGCTGCAATACCTTCATCTTAATGATAGCATTACAAAGGTTAGGCAAAGAGCAAAAAATCAGTATGCTAAAATTAGATACGATTCGAAAAAGGAAAGAGAGGAAAACTTGCAACTCAAAGTACAAAAAATAGA
>JAYTBZ010000248.1:0-7562 GCA_043736705.1 Flavobacterium sp.
CTGTAAAAGCAGAGTTAGAAGCCGATTTAAAATCAATGAAAATGGGTTCTCCAGAGGATATGAGCAACTTTATTACTGCTGTAATCTCTGAAGGTTCATTTGATAAATTAGCGCGAGCTATTGATCAAGCTAAGAAAGACACCGATGCAGAAGTAATTATGGGTGGGAATTATGATAAATCTAAAGGGTACTTTATTGAACCTACAGTGATTTTAACTACGAACCCAAAATACACGACTATGGAAACCGAATTATTTGGACCTGTAGTTACTATTTATGTATACGAAGATGCAAAATGGGCGGAGACTTTAGAGTTAGTTGACACGACATCAGAATACGCTTTAACAGGTGCTGTTTTCAGTCAAGATCGTTATGCAATTGAAGAAGCAACAGTAAAATTACAAAATGCCGCTGGTAACTTCTACATCAATGACAAACCAACTGGCGCTGTTGTAGGTATGCAACCTTTTGGTGGTGCAAGAGGATCAGGTACCAATGATAAAGCGGGTTCTATGCAAAACTTATTGCGTTGGACGTCAGCAAGAACGATAAAAGAAACTTTTGTTACTCCTGTAGATTACAGGTATCCGTTTTTGGGAGAATAATTATTAGTCCTAAAATTTGAAAGTCGAAAGTCTTAAAAAACGTACAAATGTAAAAAGCCGAATCTAAAATTTAGATTCGGCTTTTTGTTTTTTTATCTAATTCTTTCTTTAGACTTTAAGACTTTCGACCTTATGACTAAACCGTATACTTCAACGGCAAGTGCACCACTTTCTTAGTTTCAAAGAATTCATCTTCAAAAAAATCTGATAAATTATATTCAGTAGCCTTTGGGAAATCCTTTAATTCTTCCGTTAGATCACCTCCTTTAAGATATAAAATTCCGTTTTTCAATTCGTGTTTATTGTTCTTTTTAACTTTGGTTTTCACCCACGAAACAAAATCTGGCATATTCGTTACAGCACGACTCACGATAAAATCGAAATCTCCTTTTACATTTTCAGCACGTAACTGTTCTGCTTTAACGTTTTTTAATTCTAATCCATCAGCAACAGCCTGAACCACTTTTATTTTTTTAGCAATAATATCAATTAAATAAAAACGTGTTTCTGGAAAAAGTATTGCTAATGGTATTCCAGGAAAACCGCCGCCTGTTCCAACGTCTAGTACATAAGTTCCTGGCTCAAAATTTATAATTTTAGCTATTCCCAACGAATGCAGTATGTGTTTGGTATACAAAGCGTCAATATCTTTTCTAGAAATAACATTGATTTTTTCATTCCAATCATGGTACAAAAAATCCAATTTTACGAACTGTTCTTTCTGAATGTCAGTTAAATCAGGGAAATACTTAAGAATCTCATCCATCTATCAATTTTTTAACAAAAGTAATACTTTAGAGTTAAAATATTTATGTCAATTTTGTATATCTAAAAATTTATAATAATTACATTTGAACTTTATTAAAAAGATATGAATAATAATGCTCCAACATTTGCTAAGCAAGATAGCTTAAAGTTCTTTAGAACACTTAACTCACGCGTTAACAACTACTTCAAAGAGAACAACATCCCAAAGACTGGAAACTGGAAACTGTATTTGAAAACCATAATTTTGTTTTCTGTTTTTCTTGCGCCTTACTTTTTAATTCTAACACTTGGTATGCCATTTTGGGCACATATTCTGTTGACCATCGTTATGGGAATTGGAATGGCTGGAGTAGGAATGAATGTGATGCACGATGGAAATCACGGCTCGTATTCGAATAAATCATGGGTCAATAAATTTATGGGTGGAACTATTTATGTTTTGGCAGGAAATGTTTATAACTGGCAAGTACAACACAATGTTTTACACCATACGTATACTAACATTCCCGGTCACGATGAAGACCTTGATGCTGGGCGCGTAATTCGTTTTACGAAAGAAGCAAAATGGTATAACTTTCACCGTTTTCAACAATATTACTCGGTTTTCTTATACGGATTATTAACTTTCAATTGGGCTATCACAACTGATTTCAAACAGATGAGAAGCTACTTGAAAAGAAAACTATCGTACGGTGAAGCCAAAAGTCCCAAAACACTTTGGACTACTTTAATTATTACCAAAATAATTTATGTTTCTATCTGGATCGTGTTACCAATAGTTATTGGAATCACGTGGTGGAAAGTGCTTATTGGTTTCTTCGTGATGCATTATACTGCGGGTTTAATATTAAGTGTAGTGTTTCAATTGGCACACGTAGTAGAAGAAACGACTAACCCATCTCCTAATGAATTAGGTGAAATGGACAATACTTGGGCGATTCATCAACTGTTTACTACAACTAATTTCGCACCAAAAAATGCCATCGTAAATTGGTACACCGGCGGATTAAATCACCAAATTGAGCATCATATTTTTCCAAACATCAGTCATGTACATTATGGTAAAATTGCAAGTATTGTAAAAGAAACTGCACAAGAATGCAACTTGCCATACTATGAATACAAAACAATGCGAAGTGCCGTTATTGCTCATTTCAAGCATTTGAAAGAATTGGGACAAAACCCAGCAATTACCGCATAATTATTCCGTTGAGAGGCAATGATGTCTGTCTCTACTAAAAACAAAAACTAACTACAACCTACTTAAAAATGAATCCATTATCCGACAGAATAAACAATTTATCTACCTCGCAAACATTAGCTATGGCAGCATTAGCCAGAGAATTAAAAGCGCAAGGAAAAGATATAATTAGTTTAAGCTTAGGGGAACCTGACTTCAATACACCCGATTTCATTAAAGAAGCGGCAAAAAAAGCAATTGACGAAAACTACAGCACCTATTCTCCTGTAGAAGGCTATTCAGAATTAAAAGAAGCCATATGTAGAAAATTCAAGAGAGACAATGATTTAGAGTACAAACCGTCTCAAATTGTAGTTTCAACAGGAGCAAAACAATCGTTATACAATATTGCTCAAGTCATGTTAAACGATGGTGATGAAGTAATTTTACCTGCTCCCTACTGGGTTTCGTATTATGAAATCGTAAAATTATCTGGTGGAGTTCCTATACAGGTTCCTACATCTGTAGATACTGATTTTAAAATCACACCCGAACAATTAGAAGCTGCCATCACTCCAAAAACAAAAATGATGTGGTTCAGTTCTCCTTGTAATCCAAGCGGATCTGTGTACAACAGAGAAGAATTGACAGCATTGGCTAAAGTATTGGAGAAATATCCAAACATATACGTTGTTGCTGACGAAATATACGAGCACATCAATTTCTCAGGAACTTTTTGCAGCATTGCATCTATCCCAGGAATGTTAGAAAGAACAATCACCGTAAACGGAGTTGCTAAAGCTTTCGCCATGACAGGTTGGAGAATTGGATATATTGGCGCACCAGAATTCATTGCTAAAGCCTGTACAAAAATTCAAGGTCAAGTAACCTCAGGAGCAAATTCTATCGCACAACGCGCTACCATTACAGCAGTAGATGCTGATCCAAGTGTATTAAAACACATGGTTGATGCCTTCCATAGCCGTAGAGATTTAGTGGTAGGATTATTAAAAGAAATTCCAGGAGTAAAAATCAACGTTCCTGAAGGAGCTTTTTACGTATTCCCAGATGTTTCTTCTTTCTTCGGAAAAACATTGAAAGGAACCGAAATCAAAAATGCAATGGATCTTTCAATGTATCTTTTGTCCGAAGCTAACGTAGCAACGGTAACAGGTGACGCTTTTGGAAATCCTGACTGTATCCGTTTCTCTTACGCAACCAGCGACGAGATATTGAAAGAAGCATTAAAAAGAATCAAAGATGCTTTGGCACTATAGTCAAAACGCATAAAATCGAAAGTTAGAAAGTCAAAACTCCAACTTCCAATATACAAACAAAGCCTCAAAATTTTCTTGGGGTTTTGTTGTATTTGGGCGTGACCACAAGGGTCGGGCTTTCCGCTGCAATCTTTATATTTCTCCGTTATCACTTCGAAAATAAAAAGGATTTTCACTTTGATCCCTCACGCAAAAAAACACTATTTTTACTTCTAATTTTAATAGATTTCACACAATCAAGTATCTTTAAACTTCAAAAAATAATGAAAATACTACTTCTAGGCTCAGGCGAATTAGGAAAAGAATTTACAATCGCTGCACAGCGCATTGGGCAAATCGTAATTGCTGTGGACAGCTACGAAAATGCGCCCGCCATGCAAGTTGCTCATGATTTTGAAGTCATCAATATGCTCGACGGAGAAGCCCTTGACCGAATCGTCGCCAAATACAAACCTGATTTTATTGTTCCAGAAATCGAAGCCATCAGAACGGAGCGTTTTTATGATTACGAGAAACAAGGTATAACCGTAGTCCCTTCAGCGAAAGCGGCAAATTTTACCATGAACCGAAAAGCGATTCGGGATTTAGCATCCAAAGAATTAGGATTAAAAACCGCCAAGTATCGTTACGCAACCACTGCCGAGGAATTACAAAAAGGTGTTGAAGCCGTTGGAATGCCGTGCGTGGTAAAACCATTAATGTCATCCTCTGGGAAAGGACAATCGACTATAAAAACCGAAGCCGATATTGAAAAAGCATGGGATTATGCCGTGGAAGGTTCCCGTGGCGATGTGGTAGAAGTAATTGTAGAAGCCTTTGTAAAATTCAATTCGGAGATCACATTATTAACCGTGGTTCAAAATAATAATCCGACACTTTTTTGTGCGCCAATTGGCCATAGACAAGAACGAGGCGATTATCAGGAAAGCTGGCAACCCGCCAGAATATCAGATAAGGATTTATACGAAGCGCAAGACATGGCCGAAAAAGTAACCGAAGCTTTGGGCGGCGCTGGACTTTTTGGAGTCGAATTTTTCTTGACTGATGACGGAGTTTATTTCTCGGAATTATCGCCTCGTCCGCATGATACCGGCATGGTAACATTAGCCGGAACGCAAAACTTCAATGAATTCGAATTGCATTTACGAGCGATTTTGAGCCTACCTATTTTCGAAATTACATTAGAAAAAGCGGGAGCCAGTGCTGTAATTTTAGCCTCGGAAAATTCAACAAATCCAACTTATTCTGGAATTGAAGAAATTGCCGCCTTACCTAAAACAGATTTCAGAATCTTTGGCAAGCCTACTTCAAGACCGTATAGAAGAATGGGAGTTGCTTTAGTCAATGATGTTTTAGAAACTCCAATTGAAGAAGTGGTAGAAAAAGCAAAGAATGCTGCTCAATTGATAATCGTAAACCAATAGTTACTGGCAATCCTATTTGACAACATTACTTATATAAATTATTGACGAAACTGAATAAAAAACAATACAAACATATAATTATGAAAAACGACTTAGCTATCCGACTAAAAAAAGTTTTACTGAACGGTAAGTGGATTGCTAATACTAATTTCAAGGAACAGATAACTAGTATAAGTTGGGGACAAGCAATTGAAAAGGTTGAAAACTTGAATACGATTGCTCTATTGACTTTTCACGTAAACTATTATTTAAAAGGAATATTGAATGTTTTTGAAGGAGGAAATCTGGAAATTAAAGACAAATACAGTTTTGATATGCCTGAAATTAAATCTGAGACAAATTGGATTAACTTGGTTAACGAGTTTGTAACAAATGCAGAAAAGTTCATAAATCACGTCGAGAAAATGGATGATAATATATTAAACCAAAAATTTGTAAAAGAAGAGTATGGAAGTTATTTAAGAAATATTGAAGGTCAAATTGAGCATTGTTATTATCATTTGGGACAGGTTTCATTGATTAAAAAGTTGATAGTACAAAGACAACAATAAATGGGATCTTAAAAACATCAAAAATGTAATTGAATGGAAACTTCTAGAATATAAAGAACCTGCGGTCCTATAGTTTGGTTCTTCAGACGCATTTGTACTAGACAAAAGCGCACTGTGCAGTATAACTTCAGTGATTAAATTCCTGCTCTTTGGATAGTTCCAAAAAGTTTACATCTGATTGATACTGTTTTTACACTAAAAAATAAATTTAAAACGGATTCTGCATCAAAAAAAGTATATTAGTAAATTCAAAAAAAACTTAAATGAAAAAATTAATTTATTTAGTGCTTGTCTTTATGGCAACACTTGCAGTGAACGCTCAAGATAAAAAAGAAACACCAAAACCTCAAATTGTCGAAGCTTCGTGCGGACAATGCCAATTTAAAATGGGAGGTCACGGTTGTGAATTAGCTGTTCGCATAGATGGGAAATCCTATTTTGTCGACGGAAGTTCTATTGACTCCCATGGTGATGCGCATGCCAGTGATGGTTTTTGTGCAGCTATAAGAAAAGCGGAAGTGGTTGGTAAAGTGGTTGACAATAAATTCAAAGTCACCTCATTCAAATTACTGCCAAAAAAATAAGAAAAAGGGCTTAAAGAAAATTCTTTAAGCCCTTTTTAATTAATTCAATTTTGTACTTGCTTTAAGATTGACATTCTCAAAACTCGAAATGTCTATTACTTCTTCCAAATCAACATCAAAAGAAATTTTGATACTATCACCTACAATTGTAACTGGCAATTGATTCGATATTTGAGAAGAACCTACAAAAATATTAGGATAATCTTTGACCTTAAAATAATAAAAGCTGTTCCCGTTTTTTACATCATTTTGGATTCGAGTTACAATAGATTTCAGCGATTTTTTATTCGACACACTATTCGGATTTATTTTATTATCCGCCATATTATACACATTTTTAAACGCTGTTAGCGTCTCTCTCATGGTATTGCCCACACCTACAATCGTATAGTCTGAAATGGCAACCATTGCAAACATTTTAACTAATCCGCCATCATCCTTAAGTGTCATAACATAAGTGGGTATGTTATTTATATTATAAGGAATAGGCAATGAAGCTTTATATCCCTTCTCTTGAACTTTTCCTTGAGCAGAACTTTGAGCAGCAAATTCGGTAGCACCACCTTGTTTATAAAAGGTAGTTTCTTTGGTTCTGGTATCCACCAATACAAAGCCTACCGCTGATTCATCTTTCCCAACCGAAGTCAGTCCTGTATACCAGTAGGATTTACTGTTTTTTCCATATACTAATGTCAGCCCTTCTGTGATTTGAAGCTTGTCTGCATTAGAAAAATTCCAGTATCCATGCACATATTCACCCCAATCGTTTAATTGGTCTTCGATAAATTCTAGGGGCTGAATTCTATCTACCCATTTTGGAGTTTTAGCAATTGTATAGGTGCTTATAGCGCCAGATTGCGCATTAACTACAATAGTACCTATGGCTTCTTTTCCTGAAAAACCCACTTTTTTCGCATATTTGGTGATAATCCAATACGGATTTCCAGAATCATCAATTTCAAAACTAAAATCAGCTAGACCTACTGTAGCATTGCCATTAAAATAAACATGTCTATGAATATCACTCTGAAAATAAGCGCCTTGCTGGTACTTAATTTTGATGGCTTTGCCTGCCACGTTCTGCACTAGTCTAACATCGCGTTCATTTGTTGCCGAAACCATAACATATCCTGCAGTTCCTTCTTGATTGTTAAACCATTTAAAAAAACCAGA
>JAYTBZ010000249.1:0-7558 GCA_043736705.1 Flavobacterium sp.
ATTTTCTCATTGTAACATGCTCTAAATATCAAATTATAAATACTACTTTTGATACTTTCGAGTTATAGTATTTATGTTGAAAAAATTACTTTTTTGGATTGTAATCAGCTGTTTTTCTGGGCTCCATGCTCAGGAAATTAATTCGCTCTACAAAACCAAAAAAATTCTCCCTTCCCGCGACACTATTTTTATTGAAAAAGAAAGTATAAATTCCAGTTTTTTCAAGCTGCTTGACGCCAAAGGAAAAAGCATTGATAGCACTTTTTTTGTGGTGAATTTCAAGAAAGGAACGTTGATTTTTAAAGAAAATTGGGTTGTAAATTCTGATTCGCTGACTATTCAATATTTAAAATTCCCCGAAATACTGACCAAAGAATACCGCATTTACGATCCTAGTAAAGTGGTAAGTAATGAAGCGGGCAAAGACAATTTATACACAATTGAGAACAAAAACCCAAAAAAAAATATTCCATTTGATGGGCTGAATACTTCCGGAAGCATTACCCGCGGCATAACCATAGGGAACAATCAAAATGCGGTTTTGAATTCGAATTTAGATTTACAAATTACCGGTAAAATATCTGAGAAAGTAAGCTTAAGAGCTTCTATTCAAGACAGTAATATTCCGCTGCAAGATGGCGGATATTCACAAAAATTAGATCAATTTGACAATGTATTTATGGAGCTGTTCAGTGATGAATGGAACATTCGTGCAGGTGATATTTTTCTCGAAAACAAGAAAACGCAATTCTTAAATTTTAATAAAAAAGTACAGGGACTGGCCACAAATTTTAATTTTGGAACCGATACTAACCAAACAAATGTATTTGCATCTGCAGCATTGGTTCGCGGTCAATATGCCAAAAGTAATTTTGTAGGACAAGAAGGCAACCAAGGCCCTTACAAATTAAAAGGCCAAAATGGAGAGCTGTACGTACTAGTTGTGTCTGGTTCTGAGCGCGTTTACGTTAACGGAACTTTATTAAAACGTGGCGAAAATAATGATTACACGATCGATTACAATGCAGGTGAAATTGTATTTACACCGTTATTCACCATCACTTCCGAAATGCGAATTGCCATAGAATACCAGTTTTCTGATCGAAACTATACCCGTTTTGTTACCTATGCTGGAGCAACACACGACACTAATAAATGGAGTTTTGGAGGTTATTTGTATTCAGAAAATGATCTTAAAAACCAACCCTTGCAACAAAATTTATCTCAGGAACAAGCTCAAATATTAATAACTGCTGGAGATAATCCTAGTTTGATGACAGCACCTTCTGCCTACATTGATACCTATTCAGAAAACAAAGTGCTATATCGCAAAACCGTATTTAATGCAGTCGAAATTTTCGAATATTCGAATGATGCACAACAAGAATTATTCAATGTACGATTTACTTTAGTTGGTAGCAATACTGGAAATTACATAATAACGAATTCTGCAACAATTTCTCGGATTTATGAATACATCCCACCCATAAATGGAATTCCACAAGGAAATTATGAGCCCATAATTCAGCTAGTTGCACCAACTAAACTTCAAGTCGCAACCTTTTTAGGAAAATACAAACCCACGGAAAAAACTGCGGTCGATTTTGAATTTGGTATTAGCAATACTGATCAAAATTTATTTTCTTCTATTGATGACGCTAATAATAAGGGTATCGCTGGAAAAATAAATGCTAAGCAGCGACTTTTTTCTAAGAAATGGCAAGTTGATGCTTATACTACTTATCAATTGATACAAAAAAACTTCAGATCTGTAGAACGGCTATACAATATTGAATTTGATCGAGACTGGAATATAGGAACTGCTGGTATTGGCAATCAAAGTTTACTCGTTTCCGGATTACAATTTGACTTAAAACCAAAACCCCAAGCAGCTACATCAGGACTTTTGCTGTATCAGTTTGAAAAACTGGATTTCTCTGAAAATTTTTCAGGTAACAGGCATCTTTTAAATGGTGTGTTTCGGGTAAAAGGCTGGTCTTTTCAAAACCAAGGTAGCTTTCTAAAAAGTGATGGCATTATTTCATCATCGAAGTTTTTAAGAAACCAATCACAAATGCGTTTTCATTTCAAAAAAAACTGGATTGGCTCTAGCCTTCGATTAGAAGACAACCAAGAGAAAAACAAAACAACAAATCAGTATTCGGCTTTGAGCCAAAAATTTACAGAGTATGGCATTTTTTCAGGACGAGGCGATAGCACCAAGATTTTTGTCGAATTGGGATACTTGAGAAGAACCAATGATAGTTTGCAATCCCAAAATGCTGGGAATAGGATTCAACGCGTGAACTCGTCGCAATCGTTTCAACTGAAGTCGAAATTAATACAAACTAATAAAAACGATTTGTCTGTTTATGCAAATTACAGAGTCCTAGATTTTGTAGACCCAACACGGAAAAAAGAATCTACCTTAAATTCGAGAATAGTATATACCGATCGTTTTTTCAATCAATTAATTCAAAGTACTTCGGTTTACGAAACAAACTCAGGAACTATTCCACAACAAGAATTTACCTATCTTAAAGTTGTCGCGGGACAAGGTGTTTATACTTGGAATGATTACAACGGTAATGGCGTACAAGAATTACAGGAGTTCGAAGTTGCCCCATTTATAGATCAAGCAGAATTTATTAGGATCTTTTTACCCAATCGAATTTACATTAAAACACATCAAAATAAGTTTTCACAATCCGTTACAATAAATCCCAATCAATGGCAAAATGAAAAAGGATTAAAAAAACTACTTTCCTATTTTTATAATCAAACTGCATTTATCATCGACCGTAAAACGAGAAGTAATGGTGCAAATTTCGAATTAAATCCGTTCAGTAGCTCAAATGAAAATGTATTAGGATTGAATTCCAGTTTCAGAAATAGTTTGTTTTACAATCGAGGCAAGCAAAACCATTCAATGACGTATTCGTATTTACAAAATAAAACAAAAAACTTACTATCAATAGGTTCTCAGGAGGCAACAAACAATTCCCATCAATTGCAATACAACCATTTGTATCAAAAAAGTTGGTTGTTTGGTTTTTTTGCCAAAACAATTCAATCTACTATTCAATCTGAGAATTTTCCAGAAAAAAATTATGCGATAAACGGATTTCAATTAGCTCCAAAAATCAGTTATTTATTTTCTAAAAATACCAGTTGGGATATTTTTTATGAATTACAAAGTAAAAAAAACCAAATTGGAGTCTTAGAAACATTATTACAAAACCGTTTTGGAACCGCTTTTTCCTACGCTGGTACTAAAAAGATAACATTGAATGGCGAAGTTTCTTTTTACCAAAATAAATTTGAAGGAAATGAGTTTTCTGCAGTTGGGTTTCAAATGCTCGAAGGATTACAAACGGGACAAAACTTGACTTGGAGATTGCTTTTACAAAAAAACATCACCCAATTCCTAGACATCAACTTAAATTACCAAGGACGTAAAAGCGAAACGAGCCAGGCCATTCATACTGGAAATGTCCAACTTAGAGCTTATTTTTAAGAATAATTTATACAGGATGCTAATTTATTCCTTATTTTTATTACATAACCTTAAAATGATACGATCATGAAAAAATTACTTTTATTCTTTTTTGCGATTATTATATCGGCGAATATGAATGCACAAGAAACTGCTGCTGAAAAAAAAGCCGCAAAAGCTAAAACTGAAAAATTAGCAAAAGCTAAAAAAGAAAGAGCTGCCGCAATTAAAGAAAAGGCGGAAGAAGTAAAAGAGAAAGCGACTCTAGCTAAAGAAAAAGCAGCTGCAAAAAAGAAAATAGCTACTAATAATGCTGCAAAAGAAAAAGCAAACAACGCAAAAGCATCAATTGATGAAAGAACAACAAAAGAAAAAGCTGCAGCTACTAAAGAAAAATCAGAAGCCTTGAAAGACAAAGCCTCTGTAGCTAAAGCACAGGCAAAAACTGCGAGAAGAGAAGCAGCAACTACGAGAAAAACAGCAACCAAAACGAGAGTTAAAAACACTACCGAAAAAGTAAACACCGCAAATGAAAAAGCAACTGCTAATAAAGTAACCGCTAAAGAAAGAGCAGCCTCCGCAAGAACCAAAGCTGAATCAGCAAAAGTAAAAGTTGCGTCAGCAAAAAAAATCAGAGAAACAACTGAAAAAGCACCAAAAGTAGCAGACAAAATTACTGGGGAATACAATGGTAAAAAAGTATATACCGGTCCAAGAGGTGGAAAATATTATATTAATGCAAACGGGAATAAAACGTATATTCAAGATTAATCATTTACAAATAAAATGTTGTAGGAAGCTGTCCGAAATAGATTGCCCCAAATAGTTTATCACTTTCTGGGGCAACCTGAATAGGGCAGCTTTTTTTACACTACTAAAAAAATGTATAATTTAATAGTTTAGTAATAGTTTACAAATATTAAAATGCCTGAACAACTGTATATTGCTCAAAAAAATACTTGACACCCTTACAGATGAATATAGAAATTGAGCCTAAAACTATTTTAATTGCACCTTTAAATTGGGGTTTAGGTCATGCAACACGCTGCATCCCCATCGTTAGAGCTTTGCTAGAGAACAACTACATTCCTATAATTGCATCTGATGGCATTGCACTTACCTTATTACGAAAAGAGTTTCCTGCGGTTCAAACACTGGAGCTCCCATCCTACCATATTGAATATGCTAAGAACGGGGCCAATTTTAAATGGAAGCTAATACAGAATGGACCAAAAATGATTAAAGCCATTCAGCAGGAAAAAAAAATAATTCAACATTGGATTGAGAAATATGCGATTGACGGTATCATTTCAGACAATCGATTGGGTGTTTTAAGCAAGAAAATCCCATCTGTTTTTATCACGCATCAATTGAATGTTATGACCGGTAACACCACTTGGATTTCTAGTAGGATTCACCAATTCATCATAAAGAAATACAAAGAATGTTGGGTTCCTGATCTTGACGGAACTATAAATCTAACCGGAAAACTAGGCCACATAAATCATCCCAATCTCAAAATAAAATACATTGGCCCTTTGAGCCGACTCCAAAAGAAATTAGTACCAAAAAAATACGATTTACTAGTAATTCTTTCAGGTCCGGAACCACAGCGTGGTATGCTAGAAAAACACTTAAAAGCAGAAATAATTCATTACCCTGGAAGTGTTATTTTCATTGAAGGAAATATCGAAAAAGAACAAAAAATAACAACGATTGGTACTGTTATCTATTACAATTTTATGAATTCAAACGAATTAGAACAGGCTTTTAACGAAAGTGAAATGGTGCTTTGCCGTTCTGGTTATACGACCATAATGGACCTAGCGCAATTGAGAAAAAAAGCCTTTTTTATTCCTACACCCGGACAATACGAGCAAGAGTACTTAGCTGAAAAATTCCAAACGGAAAGATTGGTTCCCTATGCTACGCAAGATGATTTCAAGATGGAAGATATTGCAAAAATAGATGACTATAAAGGTTTGCCTAAAATGGATTCTAAAATAGATTGGGAGAATTTGTTCCAAGTTTTTGAAAAATAATCAGACTTTGATTCACAGAAATAAAAAAACCGATTCACAAGAATCGGTTTTTAAATTTTTATAATCTTTGATTTTATGTTATTTTTTTACTTGATTTGTTTTCTCAAGTGTGAATGAAAATTCAGAACCTACACCGTACGTGCTGTCTACATAAATTTTCTCATCATGTGCTTCAATAATATGTTTCACGATAGACAATCCTAAACCCGAACCTCCTTCTGTTCTGGCGCCACTTTTATCCACTCTATAAAATCGCTCGAAAAGTCTAGGAATATTTTTCTTTTCTATTCCTTCGCCATTATCTGTGATGCGAACAATAACTTTTTCATTGGTTAAATCCTCAATACTTACCTCGGTCGAACCTTTCTCTTTTCCGTATTTAATAGAGTTTACAACGAGATTCATTACTACTTGTTGAATTTTTTCCTGATCTCCAACCACCATAACGGGTTTGTTGTATCGCATATCAAACATGAGTAGTATGTCTTTTTTTGACGCTTTCATTTCGAGTAAATCGAAAACATTTTGAACGAGCTTAACAATATTAAATTCGGTTATTTCTAAATTCAAATCTCCTATTTCAAGTTTCGAAATCATGTCTAAATCTTGCACAATATAAATCAACCTTTCGACTCCTTTCTCAGCACGTTCCAAGTATTTTTTTCTAATGGTTTTGTCGCTCATAGCTCCATCAAGCAAAGTCGACAAATAGCCTTGCACTGTAAACAAAGGAGTTTTCAGTTCATGAGAAACATTTCCAAGAAATTCTCTTCGATATTCCTCACGGACTTTTAATGTTTCTATTTCTAGTTTTTTATCTGTTGCGAACTTTTTCACTTCTCGGGTAAGCGTCGCCATATCTGTGGTTATGGGCTGATTTCTAAAAGTACTGGATTCCAATAACGAAACATCATCGTATATTTTCTTTACTTTTTTATAAATAAAACGCTCTACTCGATATTGAATAACTAAAAAGGAGAATGTGCCTATAGCAATGGCAAAAATCAAACTAAATTGATACGAAAATTTAAAAAACAAATAGGTCAAAAAACTAACTAATCCTGTGGAAAAAAGCGTGATATAGAGTGCAGACTTTACAGCGAAACGATATGTTTTTTTAAAATTTATTGTCATTTACACTTCAAACTTATATCCTACTCCTTTTATAGTTTTGAATAATTCCTCTCCTATTTTTTCACGTAATTTACGAATATGTACATCAATAGTTCTGCCACCTACAACTACTTCGTTACCCCAAACTTTGTCTAAAATCTCATCCCGTTTAAAAACTTTTCCGGGTTTTGATGCTAACAAATAAAACAATTCAAACTCTTTTCTAGGTAAAGCAATCTCAATATTATCTTTTACAATTTTATACTCTTCACGATTAATTTCGATTCCGCCTACATTCAATGTTTCGCTATTGAGTTCTTTA
This sequence comes from Flavobacterium sp., assembly GCA_043736705.1. Taxonomy (GTDB): domain Bacteria; phylum Bacteroidota; class Bacteroidia; order Flavobacteriales; family Flavobacteriaceae; genus Flavobacterium. Next base: position 6,974 of record JAYTBZ010000249.1, read on the forward strand.
TCTTTCAATCGGCGCAGTAATGCTTTTACTTTACTGACTAATAATTTGGGCTTTATAGGCTTGGTGATATAATCATCTGCACCCGCATCAAAACCAGCAACTTGAGAGTAATCCTCACTTCTAGCAGTTAAGAATGTTATCAAAACATTACTCAGTTCAGGAATTTTTCGAATGTTTTCGCAAGCTTCCATACCATCCATTTCCGGCATCATTACATCCATAATAATAAGGTCTGGGATTTCCTTTTTGGCTTTGATGATGGCTTCTTTTCCGTTGGCCGCTGTAACAATTTGATACCCTTCCAGAGAAAGGTTGTACCCTACGATTTCTAAAATATCTGGTTCGTCATCAACTAATAGAATCTTGGTGTGTTTTTTCTTCATATAAGTGCCAAAAATTGTTTTTGATTGGTAAATGTAATCATAAATGAGATATCGAAAAGCTGTTAACCGTAATTTAATATTAGATGGTTTTTAGGAACATAAATACAACACAAGCATAACAAGTCAGTAACTCAAATTTTACATTTTGACCGTTACTTTGCAAAAAATTTAAACAAATGAAATTCAAGTTACTATTTTTCAC
>JAYTBZ010000250.1:0-1511 GCA_043736705.1 Flavobacterium sp.
GAAAAGCAAGTTCTAAAAGGATTGATTGCTATTGCCAATAATAGAATTGAAGAAATTAAATCAGGTACTAAACCAGCTTTGACTCCTGATGCCAATGCAAAATATTTTGCCGAAGTAGTTATTGATTTAGATATCGTTGCTGAACCGATGATTGCTGATCCTGATGTAAATAACGCAGATGTTTCTAAGCGTTACACGCATGATACGATTCGTCCGCTTTCTTTTTACGGCGGTGTGAAAAAAGTAGATCTTGGTTTTGTAGGATCTTGTATGGTACACAAAGGCGATTTGAAAATTTTATCTCAAATGCTAAAAAATATAGACGAACAATATGGTAAAGTTGAGTTTAAAGCACCGCTTGTAGTAGCGCCTCCAACCTACAACATCGTAGACGAATTGAAAGCAGAGGGAGATTGGGAAGTGTTACAAAAATACTCTGGATTCGAGTTTGATGATAACGCTCCAAAAAGCGTTGCACGTACTGGATATGAAAATATTTTGTATCTAGAGCGTCCTGGTTGTAATTTATGTATGGGTAACCAAGAAAAAGCAGCCAAAGGAGATACGGTGATGGCAACCTCTACGCGTCTTTTTCAAGGAAGAGTCGTTGAAGATTCTGAGGGTAAAAAAGGAGAATCCTTGCTTTCATCAACACCAGTTGTGGTGCTTTCTACCATTTTAGGAAGAACGCCAACGATTGAAGAATACAAAGCTGCCGTGAAAGGGATTAACCTAACTCAGTTTGCGCCCTCTCACAAATTATTGGCAAATTAGCAAAATAGTCAAATAAATAATTCTAAAAGCCTAAGTCTGTATAAAAGACTTAGGCTTTTTTTATGAGTATGCCTTCTCTATTTTTTGTACCTTGTAATGATTCAATAATTACTAACGTGTAGCAACAAAAAAAAATTTGATATGGCTTTTGATATAGAAATGATTCGAAAAGTGTACGACAATATGACCACTCGTGTAGACAAAGCACGTGAAATAGTTGGGCGTCCGCTTACGCTAACAGAGAAAATTTTATACAACCACCTTTGGGATGGAATGCCAACTGAAGCTTTTACGCGAGGTACTGACTATGTAGATTTTGCTCCAGATAGAGTGGCGTGTCAAGATGCAACGGCTCAAATGGCCTTATTGCAATTTATGCATGCCGGGAAATCTAAAGTGGCAGTTCCTACAACAGTGCATTGTGATCACTTGATTCAGGCCAAAGTGGATGCGATTACAGATTTGAAGAGAGCTAAAACACAGAGCAATGAAGTATTTGAATTCCTTTCTTCGGTTTCTAATAAATACGGAATTGGTTTCTGGAAACCAGGTGCTGGAATTATTCATCAAGTGGTGTTAGAGAATTATGCATTTCCAGGTGGAATGATGATCGGTACCGACTCCCACACTGTAAATGCTGGTGGTTTAGGAATGGTAGCTATTGGTGTTGGTGGTGCTGACGCAGTAGATGTCATGTCAGGAATGGCGTGGGAATTAAAGTTTCCTAAATTAATTGG
>JAYTBZ010000251.1:0-1510 GCA_043736705.1 Flavobacterium sp.
GGAACAGCAGGACAGCCTTGACTTCTTCCTAATCTATTGTTGTTTCTAATGAATGAATTCGACACATAATCTGCGGCATGCATCACCACACCTCTTGCGCGTGCATTGTCATTCACTCCCTTTTCTAATCCATCTAATTTTAGAGACATTCCATGTTTGCCATTATAAATTTCACCTGTGGCATAAAAGCCCAAACTACTTTTATAGGACTCTGCAGCATTTGAAAAATTAGAAGCAAACTCATCTCCAGTGTTTCTGCCATGTGCAACAAGCGAATGAAATAATATATCTCCTGTAGTAAGATCAATAACCCAAAGTCTTTTAGAATTAGACGATAAGCTAAAATCAACTAAAGTTAAAATATCTTTCTTGATCAATCCTTTTTCTTTTAAAGAATAATATCCTTTTAAAGCTTCTGCAAAACTTTCTAGTTTTGGCAAATCAAATCTATCTGAGTGCAAAGTACTATACACTAAACTTATTTTACCCTCTACACTTGTTTTTAGTGTTTTAGCATAAACATTAGGTTTAGGATTTGTAAGCTCAAATGAATTTATTTTATTGGAAGAAAAAGAAAATAGAAAAAACAAAACAGCAGGAAATAAGTTATAAATCATTGACTTTGTTTAGGTTGTTAGTAGAATTTGGGATTGCAAACGTACGGATAATAGCATTGAAAAAACAATAATTATGAAAACTTTAATTTTAATATAACAAATTAAATTAAAAAAAATATTTTCTGATCTATGTTAAAAACACATTATGTACTACTTTTATTATCTATTACAAATAAATAATCCAAATTCATGCCAAAGCTTATTTATCTTTCATTATTTTTCTTATTGTCTTTCTGTATCAATTCGTTTGGTCAAAAAAAAACACTTCAAGCTCAACTCAGCTCTTCCACAATAAGTATCGACGGGAAAATAAATGAGGACATATGGAAAACAGCGTCAGTAGCGACTGATTTTGTGATGTTTGAACCAGATAATGGAAAACCCATACCCAACGATAAAAAAACAGAGGTTAAAATAGTGTACGACAACAATGCCATTTACATCTCGGCATTGCTGTATGACAACGAACCAGCTAAAATTCAAAAAGAAATAACCAATCGAGATGTTTTTGGAGTATCAGATCACTTTTCGGTTTACATCAATGGGTTTAATGATGGCCAGCAAGACTTTCGTTTTTTTGTAAGCGCTGCAGGAGTGCAAATGGATTGTTTGGCTACCGAGGATTATGAAGATTTTAGTTGGGATGCCATTTGGGACAGTGAAGTTGCACTAACAGAGTTTGGCTGGGTGGTTGAAATGAAAATTCCATATGCGGCTTTACGATTCTCAAAAGCCGAGAAACAAACTTGGGGCTTAAACTTTATGCGGGAGATTAAACGCAATGTTCAAAAATACACTTGGAACCGGATTGATACTAAAATTGGAGCGGTGATTCCGCAGGCTGGTATTCTTGAAGGAATTGAAAATATACAAACCCCTACCCGCCTTTTTAT
>JAYTBZ010000252.1:0-17078 GCA_043736705.1 Flavobacterium sp.
GCTAAGGAAAAACCGAGAAAAATATATGATGTTCCTAATCACAAGGAAACTTTTGTAGCGGTAGAGAGTGACAAGGAAGCTTCAAGTGCGGAAGTACAGTTGCTTTATAAAGATTACGGCGCTCCAAAACAAATGACCACTGTGGGAGATTTTAAAAATTCTCTTGTTGAAGGATTATTTGCAACCTTGTTAAATTCACGATTAGATGAGCTAACCAATTCAGCAACTCCTCCTTTTACTTATGGCTATTCCTATTATGGTGGGACTTTTGCAAGAACCAAAAAAGGATATCAATCTGTGGCGATGTCACAAGAGGATAAGCAGCTTGCGGCTTTGAAAGTTTTGGTAACTGAAAATGAAAGAGCAAAGAAATTTGGATTTACCGAAGGAGAATTAAACCGTGCAAAATCAGAATTTTTAGCTTCAACTGAAAAAAGCTATAACGACAGAAACAAAACGAATTCCGTTAATTTTGTTGGAGAGTTTCAGGCTAATTTCTTAGAGAAAGAACCGGTTCCTGGAATCGAATGGACGTATGAAACTTTGAAACAAATCATTCCTTTGATTACGGTACAAGATGTAAATAGCTTAATTAAAGATTATGTTAAAGAAGATAACCGTGTTATTATCTTGACTGGTCCTGAAAAAGCAGGTTTGAAAAAAGTCACTGAACAAGAAGTACTAGATGCTTTAAAAGTAAATTCAGATGAGCTAAAGCCTTATGAAGACGTTGCTGTTGCCACTAGTTTACTCCGTAATGAAGTAAAACCAGGTAGCATTGTGAGTCGTGAAAGCAATCCAAAAATTGGGACCAAAACGCTAGTACTATCAAATGGTGTGAAAGTTACGTACAAGAATACAGATTTTAAAAATGATGAAATTCTTTTTGAAGCTGTAAGTCTTGGTGGATCTAATTTGTATTCGAATGAGGAGATGAAAAAAGTTCAGTTTGCAAACGGAGCCTTGGCAGAAGCCGGATTCTCAGGATTAAAATTGAATGATATCAATAAATTCATGACTGGAAAAATAGCGCGAGTAAATCCTTATATTGCTAATAGCACCGAGGGTTTAAGAGGTAATGCAACACCAAAAGATTTAGAGTATCTTTTTCAAATGACATACGCTTATTTTACGGATTTGAATTTGGACCCCGAAGCTTTTGAAGCTTTCAAGCAAAAGCAATCTAGTTTTTTTAAGAATATGGCTTCTACACCACAAAACTATTTTCAACAAGAGTTTTATACCTATTTGAATAAGGAAAATCCAAGATTCAACGGAATTATGCCTACTGATAAATCTTGGGCAGAGACGGATTATAAGTTGGCATACAACAAATACAAAGAGCGTTTTGCTGATGCCGGAGATTTTGAATTTTTCTTCGTAGGTAATGTAAATGATGCTACGATTGAGGCCTATGCGGCTAAATATTTAGCGTCACTGCCAACTACAGATAAAAAAGAGAAAACCGTAGATTTAGGATACCGCATGTTAAAAGGCGACTTGAAAAAAGTGGTTAACAAAGGAACAGATCCTAAAAGTAATGTGACCATTATGTTCTATGGTGATGCTAAATATTCAGCTAAAGATGCCATGAGCATGCAAGCATTAGGCGAGGTTTTGACCATCAAGTTAATTGAGCAATTGCGCGAAAATGAAAGTGGTGTTTATGGTGTTTCTGCTCGAGGAAGTATGAATAAAATTCCAAGTGGATCGTACAGTTTTAACATTAGTTTCCCTTGTGGACCGGAAAATGCAGAGAAATTAACTGCTTCTGCATTGAAAGAGTTGCAAAATATTATCGATAATGGCCCAGATGAAAAAGATGTAGCCAAATTCAAGGAAGGTGAATTGGCTGATTTTAGAAAAGACAGTAAAGAGAATAGATACTGGTTGTCTAATTTAACAAGATCATATACAAACGGCAACAGTCCTGAAGATGTATTGAAATTTGAGGAAATGGTTAATGCAGTTACTGCTAAGGACCTTCAGAGCATTGCAAAACAATACCTTACTAAAGATAAAGTTATTGGAATGTTGATGCCGGAGAAAAAATAAACCGACAATCATAAAACTAAAAACCTGCTAAAAGTAATTTTAGCAGGTTTTTTTATGACGGGACAGACAATATTATTTGAAACAAATAGGAATTATTTCTCCTTTTGCTAAACAATATTTTTCTACTAATTCAGGATCGATTTTGTTCGTATAATCCTCTTCAATTACTGTAAAACCAATACTTCTTAGTTTATCAAAATAATCGCGTCCATAAATACGAACATGATCGTATTGACCAAAAATTTTAGCACGCTCTTTTTGATCGGTTATCGTATCATCAGCAAATGTAGTAGCTCTTTTTAAATCTTGTGGAATTTGTAAAATTGCCATTCCGCCCGGTTTTAATACGCGGTACAATTCCTGCATGGCTTTTGTATCATCTGGAATGTGTTCTAAAACGTGGTTGCAAAGAATTACATCATATTGATTGTCTTGAAAAGGCAAATTACAAATATCTGCTTTTACATCTGCAAGTGGAGAAAACAAATCGGTTGTAGTGTAGTCCAGATTTTTTTGGTTTCGAAACAATTTATAAAACGCTTGTTCCGGTGCAAAATGTAATACTTTCTTTTTTACTCTCGACGTAAAAAAATCAGTTTCTTCATTCAAATACAACCATAATAAACGGTGTCTTTCCAAGGAAAGTGTACTTGGCGAAAGCACATTGTTACGCTGGGTTTCATATCCATAAGGTAACATCGATTTGAAACTTTTTCCGTCAATAGGGTCAGTAAATTTTTCTCCTTTTAATGAAAAAGCAATGATAGGTCGCGCGACATAGCTTAAACGAATAAGTAATGGGCGAGGTATGGTATTGAGTATTAATTTAAATAGTTTTTTCATTACAATAGTAAAGGTTCTCTTCTAAACTCATCTTCTTCATTGCTCACAATTCCTAGCGCTTTATACACATAAGCAAAAGTCGATAAAATTTCTGGTTTTCCATCGATAATAGCAACATCGTGCTCAAAGTGTGCAGATGGTTTGCCATCAGCTGTAGTAATTGTCCAACCGTCTTTGTGCTGTTTGATGTTTCTAGTTCCCATATTGATCATTGGTTCAATGGCGACAACCATACCTTCTACAAAAAGTTTTCCTCTTCCTTTTTTACCGTAATTAGGCATTTCAGGGTCTTCATGCATTTTTTGGCCCAAGCCATGCCCTACAAGTTCTCGAACCACACCATAGCCGCGTGCTTCTGTATATTTTTGAATAGCATTACCTACATCTTCTACACGATTTCCTAGACGTAATTCGCGAATTCCTACGTATAAGGATTCTTTAGTAACTTGCAGAAGTTTTTTTGTTTCGGGAGCCACTTCACCTATTTCAAAAGAATACGCATGATCACCATGGTATCCGTTTTTGAAAGCGCCGCAATCTACAGAGATAACATCACCACTTTCTAAGGGCTTATTGTTAGGAATTCCATGTACTACTTGTGAGTTTGGACTCATGCAAAGCGAGTTTGGAAAACCGTATAAACCCAAGAAACTAGGCACTGCGCCATGATCACGAATGAATGTTTCGGCTAGTTTGTCAAGATGCAACGTAGTTACGCCTTCCTTGATTTCAGAAGCAATCATTCCTAAAGTTTTGGATACGATTAACGCACTTTCGCGCATCAACTCTATTTCTTCACGTGATTTTACAATAATCATATTTTCGAATTTTCAGTTTGCAAAAATACAATTTTATAATTATTTATTCCGGATTGGCCATTATTTTAAAAAGCTCTGAATTTGAGATGTAAAATCGGTTTTCAAGAGCAATCCGAGCAAGTTGTGCGCTGACTAAATTATTTTCTCGGGTATTTATTAAAAACAGTGAGCTTTCGCCAAAACTAAACAAACGTTCTTCTGAAGTCAACATGATGAGATTGTCTTGAACCAAGCCTTTAATTAGTTCTTTTTGTTTTAATAGCGATGTTATTTCTATTTTTTGTGCATTGATTTTGTTAGTCAATTGTACTTTTTCAAGATCTAAAATAAATTCGGATTCCTGTACTTTATACTTTGCTAATTTCAGACCTCCGCGTTCTTTTCGAAGAAATAAGGGAAAATAAAAGTCTAAGCCTATTTTATAATCTTGAAATTTGTAGTTGTCAATATAGCTGGGTTCTGCTAAATAGGAGTAGCCAACATCAATCTTTGGCAACAGCATATTCGCTTTTAATTTCTTTTCCACGTTAAGCATATCAATTTTGCTTTGCAACGCATTGATTTTTGGATGGTTGGTTAGGGTAAAATCCGTGTTTAACAAATCATTGGTTCGTAGAGTCTCTTGAATGGTAAATTCAAGCAGTATTTCTGGAACTAAGTCATCTGATAACTCTAGTGGAATGTTATTGTCTAGCCAAAGAAAATTAGCGAGTTCTAATTTGGCTTTAGCCAATTTAAGCATAGAATCTTCTAAACTTAAAGTTCTGTTTTTTACAATAATTCCTGCCTCAACGCTGTCAATGGCTGGTTTATCTCCTTGTGTAATCAAGGATTGAATTCCTTTAAATCTAATTTGTGCATTCGAATTGTATTCTTGGTATAACGCTACTTCGCTGTAGTTTTTTTTCCAATTAAAATAGGCTATCGAAGCATCATACAAAACGGCAATTGCTTGAAGTTTTCGTTCTGCTTGGCTCAATTGCATTTGCATTTTTGCTTTGCGTACATCGGCCATACGCTGGTTGATGAACAATCCTTGTCCCAGCGGAACTGTAACTCCAAGTGAGGTAAGACCTTGGTTTGGAACCGTATTTTCGGGATTGAGGTACACGCCTTCGTTGTTATCAAATCCAGCCTTAATTTCTATTCCGTACCAAGTTGGGATTTTAAAACTACTGTTTAGGATAGAATAATATTCAGTGTCTTTGAATTGTTTCTTACTAAAATCGACCTCAATTTTTGGATCAAAACCACCGCGAGCCATCATCAAATTAGCTTGTGCTTTATTGATTTCTAAATTGGCATTTTTTACTAATGGATGGTATTTTTTTACATATCCTAGAAATTCTGTGTATGTAAATTCTTTAGAAGAACTGTTTTGTGCCGTTACTGCAAAACCACAGAATAAAAAAACTAAAAATAGGTGTTTCATTATTTTTTCTCTTTAGTAGTTTTTGTCATTGGCGTGTAATAATTTGGCGGAAAGCCGTTCAAAGTTCTCCATAATTCAAACCAAACAGGAACGTTGTTCAACAAGGCAATCGTTTGTGCGCCAGAGCCAATACTCAGTTGTTTTGGCCATTTATCTTCATTTTTATCAGGTGCAATCAATACTCGGTATTTTCCGTTTTCACTGATGAAATTTTCGATGGCTACAATTTCTCCACCAAAAGTGCCATAGGACATATCTGGCCATCCAGAAAATACGATTGTCGGCCAACCATCAAACCAAACGCGGACTTTTTCGCCTTTGCTTAACAATGGCAAATCAATAGGATTTACAAAAGTTTCTACAGCAATATCATACTCTGATGGCATAATCGTAGCTATAGGTGTTCCTTCCTTAATTGTTTCTCCTATGCCAGATTGTAAGGCTCTGTTGACATAGCCATTTTGTGATGCTTTGATATAATACATGCCGTTTCGAATGCTGTAATTAGCGTATTGATTGGCTAGTTTGTTAACTTGCGCATCGGTATCAAATTGACTGCTTAGTGCAGTAAACTTATCACTATTGGCTTTTGAAGCTTTCTCTGCATACTCTGCGCCAATTCTATTTATTTCAACTTTAGCATTAATTAACTCATTTTTGCTCGTTAAATATTTGTTTTCTTGAGTGATAATTTTCGCCTCAACTTCCTGTAATTTGAGTCTTTTTTCTTCAATATCAGTCAATGGTTTCAATCCTTCTTTATTTAAGGCTACAGATCGATTGAATTGCGTATTGGCTATTTTTAATTGTGTTTTTACGGCCACTAAATCAATACTGTCACTTTTTATTTTTAGTACTGATTGTTTGATCTTGTTTTGAGCTTGCTCTAGTTTTAAAACTTTTTCGTTTTCTATAGCTTGAATTTGTCCTGTTAACGTAGTTACTTTTGAACCATAGGATTGCTGAGATTGTTTTTTAGCATCCATCTGATTCTTTGTATTTTGTACTAAGTTAGGATCCATATATTCCTCTTTTATCTCGGATATAAACAAGATGGTATCTCCTTTTTTAACAAAGTCTCCTTCTTGAACATACCATTTTTCTAGTCTCCCAGAAATGACACTTTGAATAGATTGTGGTCTTTGATCTGGTTTTAAAGTCGTCACGGAGCCACTTCCTGAAATATTTTGCGTCCAAGGTAGAAAAAGAGCTACTATCCCAACAATGGAAACTCCAGCGATTATTTTATTTAAAATTTTGTAATGCGGTCTGTTTTCCAAATTTTTTACAGTTGAAAATCGAGCAAGCGACGGTAATTTTATTTTATTATTGGATATGTTTAGCATAACTAATTATTTTTAAAATCATGTGCAATAATGCCATTGTCCATGATAATGTTTCGGGTGCATTTGGTTTTCCAATATGGATTTTTTGACGACACAATAATGGTCCATTTATGTTTATCTAAGGTGATAAAATCGATAATTTCTTTTGCAATATCTTCATCCATTACGTCAGTAGGATCCTCATAAAAAAGTATTTTAGGTTTATGAATAATACTTCGAGCCAATAGCACTTTTTGAGCATTAGACGAGGATAATTGTTTTCCTTCGGGAAAAATGCGCGTATCAAGTCCTTTTGGCAATGACTTAATATACGAGGTAAGTTTTACGCCATCAATTGCCCATCGAAGATCTTCGCTGCTCACTGATGGGTCATTAAAAGTTATGTTTTCTAATAAGGTGCCTTCAAAAGGTGTTTCCCCATGAATGATACTACCTATTTGTGAGTGGTATTGCTTTAAATTTATTTTTCTAAACGTATCATCATTGATGTACAAAGAACCAGAGGTGGGATGCAACAATCCAGATAAAATGCGAATGAGGGTTGTTTTCCCAGATCCATTGGCTCCGTAAATTGCAATTCTTTCTCCTTGTTCTATTTTCAGGGTTAAACCATGGAGTATTTCTTTTGGGGAGTCAGAGAATTTGAAACTAAGGTCCTCTGTTTCCAATGTAATTTTGTTGTAGCACGTTTCACTTTTGAAGTCAGTCTCATCTTCCAAGTCTAAATCAGTTATCTGACCTATTTTTTCAATTGAAGTAAGCACATCGTAAAACGTTTCTAAACCGAGAATTATTTTTTCGACAGAATTAATTACTAATAAGATAATGATCTCTGCAGCTACAAACTGTCCGATATTCATTTGTTGTGACAAAACAAGAAATCCACCTATAGAGAGTAAACTTGCTGTAATAATGATTTTAAAAATGATTAACTGACTGAATTGTCGTTGAATAATTTTAAAATGCTTTTCTCGGTAGATTAAATAGTCACCCACAAGATTGTTATTTTTTTGCAAGCCATAATTGTAATTCAAGTCATTTTTGAAACTGAAGTTATTACGTGCCATTTCTTGCAACCAGCCTGCAACTTTATACTTAAATTTTGATTCTTTTAAACTAGTTTCGAGTCCAGATTTATACGAAAACTTAAAAATAAAATACAACAGTAAGAACAGCAAGAATCCAAAAACAATAAAATAAGGATGATATAAGGAAAGCAAAATAAGGCCGAAAATAATTTGCAACAAAGCCGCTGAGAAGTCAATTAATAATTTTGAAGTTCCTTTTTGAATGTTTATAGTGTCAAAAAAACGATTGGCTAACTCAGGAGGATAGGTGTCGTAAAGCTCTTCGTTTTTTATCTTTGGCAAACGGGCCGCAAATTCAAAAGAGGAGCGTACAAATATTTTTTGTTGTAAGTTTTCTGTAATTCGAAGTTGCATTAACGATAAAATCCCAACTAATGCCACACCAAAAACGACCAAAACGATCAATACAATCCAGGAGGCGCTTACGCGTCCGGACTGAATAAAATTTATAATAGCCTGAATACCAAGCGGCAATGACAAGCTGATTAATCCAGCAAAAATAGCATAGAAAAATATTTGATATACATCTTTCCGGTCTAATGCCAATAAATTATAAAATCGTTCTAAAGGAGTGTTTTTCATATTTTTTTATTTTGTAATTATTTTCACCAAATCGATATAAAAATGAGTAGGTGAAATAGTTTCATTACAATTTGTAATTGTTTTTAAATGATCTTTTAAAAAATGTTGATGCAAGGCACCTTCTACTATTGAGGAGGCTAAACTTTTAGCAAATTGATATTCTGGATTTACAGCAACGATCATCTCGATAATACGATTAATGACTCTTTTATACACTAAAAAGAAACCTATTTTGTTCTCCTCATCAACTTCTTTGGTTAAAAGTGTTTTGGTAAATTCGGCAATTATTATTTTGTTTAATATCGATTCGTTTATATGGGTTGTAGTATAATCATCCTCAATTTTTTCGGTAACAATTGCGATTGCTTTTTTTAGTTTTTCTATTGGATTAGCTATGTTGTTGGTAGCAAAAACTAGTTTATATTCCATCCATCCCCAATACCACGAGGATAGGTATAAAAGGAGTTTGTGTTTGCTTTCAAAATACCTATAAATAGAACTTTCGTTAGATCCTATTCGATCTCCCAATTTTTTGAAGGTAAAATTCTCAAAGCCAATTTCATCAATAAGTAAGATACTGTTTTCTATTATTTTTTTACCTAGAGTGGAGGTTTCGGGATTTTTTACGTACAACTTCTCGTTAATAGTAATACTAATATTTGGTAAAATAGCGTCCATAATGTTTGTTTAATCTCAAATTTGATTTATTGTCTGTTTTAATTTTATCCTGTTAGAAATTCACTTTAAATCCAAAATTTAAATTTTTCATGTCTTGTAAGTCGGTTTTTATTTTGTTGTCTTTTAAGTCTAAAAATTTAAGATGATCTAATTCTTTTAAAACCGGAACTTTCTCAATTTGATTATTCCCAAGAAATAAATTTTCTAGATTTTTTATTTTTAATAATTCACTTGGTAGTGTTTTGAGGTGATCATTTTCCAAGTATAAAGATTTAAGGATTGGTAACTTAGCTAAAACATTAAGTGTTTGTGGTAAGTCCATTCTGCTTTCATCGCTTAATCGTACTTCTTCAAGTAATTTTAGATTTGAGAAATCACTAGGAAGCATATCAAAGTCGTTACCACTTAAATCAATTGATTTTAAAGTTTTTATTTTTGTAATACCACTTGGAATTTCTTTCAAATGGTCATTTTTCAAACTCAAGTATTCTAAGTTGATAAATTTAGACCAATCCACACCATCAAGTTTTATGTTTTGATCGCTTAAATTCAATCGATAGATAAGTTCTGGATTTTTTAATGCATCATTAAGATCATTGAATTCTCTGTTTTTGTCATACTTTATTTGACTCCATAAACTAGATGTGAGTAAAAGAATAAGTGCAGAAAAAAAGTATGTTTTCATAGTTTTGATTTTTAATTCAAACAAAAGTACACCATAATTAATAGTAATACTATCGCTTTGTTGTTATTTAACGATAATTTAAGATGCAAATTATAGCGCCATTGCACGGTGTAATTCACACAAAAAAGCATACAGTTTAGTATGCTTTTGTCTCTAAAATTAAAGAAGAAAATTAATTTGCCTTTAATGTCAATTTTTAATTGATTTCATTCAAAAGCTGTAATTCAAATACTTGTATTTTGTCTCAATTGTAGTACTTACAGCAAACTAATCAGTGTTTCAAATTTGATAATACATTTAAGACTTATTTAGCTGTTAAATCAATTCCTATTACGGTATTTACAACAAAGCCATTATTGTTTTGGAACACGTTTCGTTGATCGATTTCCCGACCCAGTTGTACCGTTTGATTGAGGTAACCACCTTCAATTCTTAAATTAGAATTAAATTTATAACCCAATAGTAATCCAATTCTATTTTGATCAAAAATATTTTCATTTACATTATTACCAAAACCAATAAATATTTCGTTGTATGCTGCTACATAAGGAGTTTTGTCGCTAATTTCATTGCCTTTCAATGGCATTTGAACGCGGAGCATGTAACGCAAACGGTTCAAAAATAGATAGTCGTCCTCTACTGTTAATTCAGATGAAGTATACCTTCCTATAAATCGCTGTTCGAGCATAAAACGATGGGACAACTCCACTTTAGATATCTTATCGGTCAAAGTCATCATTTGAAAAATACGATGTTCGGTGAAATCCTTGCCTAAGCCGTTAATTGGAAAATCTCCATACGGATAGGTTTCAATCCAAGCATAACCCAGTCGCAATTGTATTTTGGGATTGGCTTGATAATTTAATCCAACTCGAAGAAGCCCTTGTTGCTTGTCAGCAATATAATTATCTCTTCGCCATTGGTACTCTGAATGAATGCTGTATTGTTTGCCTACTTTGAAAGTCCCAAAATAACCCAACCAGCCTATTTGATTTCGGTCATGAATTCTTGTATTTTGAGCAGATAGAGTAGGTGCGAACAACACGAAGCATAGTAAGAATAGTATTTTTCTCATTGTCTAAAACTGTATTTGTTAAGTGTTATTTTTGTACTGGTAAGTTATTTAAAGTTTCTTCTAAAAATTCAACTTTTCCAGTGTGTATGTCGTAAACAGCACCAACAATAAGAATTTCTCCGTTTTTATACTTCTTGTGTAAAATGGGATCTAAATCTCTTAAACTATTTACTTGGTCAATTACATTTTGACGAACTGCATTATTAACGGGATTCCCAGGTAAATGAGCACATTTTGCAACAGCAGGTTTAATTTCGTTTATTAAGGTTACAATATGGCCAGGCACATCCTCTGGGCGTTCAACGGCTGCAGCTACGGCGCCACATTCTGTATGACCCAGTACTACAATTAATTTTGTTTTCAATTTTAAAACTGCAAATTCCATACTACCGTAGGATGCTGCTGCCGATACTTGGCCTGCTGTTCTAATGATAAACAAATCACCTAAACCTTGATCAAAAATCATTTCATTAGGAACTCTAGAGTCTGAACAGCCTACGATTGTTGCAAAAGGTTGTTGTCCTTTTTCAAGACTTTTGATGGTATTCATGTCTTGCCTAGGTTTGATTGTTTTTCCTTCAATAAAACGTTTGTTACCACCTATCAATTTCTTGATTCCTATTCTTGGATCGGCGTAAGCGGAATCCCTATTCACGACATAATGCTCTTTTTTCCATTGAGGAGAATCAATTTCAACTTTTTTAATTCGGTCTTTTTTACTTTTATTTTCCTGTGAATAAGCTGCTAAACCTATGTTCAAGCTCACCAAAAGTAGAATTAGTTTTTTCATGATTTAAAAATATTAAAGTTATAATTGTTAATTTGATACAAAAATAAACAAATTTAATAGTAATACTATTGTTTTTGAAACTTTAACCTTTGTTCATGAAAAAACCACTCAACAAGGAGTGGTTTTGTATGCAATTATAAGTAAATATTTAAAGTAGAGAATGACAAGTCATAGCTTCTGGTTTTTCAATTCCCATTAGTTCCAGTATAGTTGGAGCAATATCTCCCAGAACTCCATCATGAATGTTACGAAGTTCGTTATCAACCAAAATCAACGGAACTGGATTTGTAGTATGCGCCGTATTTGGACTTCCATCAGGATTAATCATCGTTTCACAATTTCCATGATCTGCAATTATGAGTGTTGTATAATTATGGGCTAGTGCGGTTGTGATCACTTTATCAACGCATTGGTCAACAGCTTCACAGGCTTGTATAGCTGCACTCATAATTCCTGTATGACCCACCATATCGCCGTTGGCAAAATTTAAACAAACAAAATCTACTTCTTCTTTCTCTAATTCCGGAATTAGTGCTTCAGTCAATTCAAAGGCGCTCATTTCTGGTTGTAAATCATAAGTGGCCACTTTTGGAGAGTTTTTCAAGATGCGGCTTTCGCCAATAAATGGCTGTTCTCTACCTCCAGAAAAGAAGAACGTCACATGCGGATACTTCTCAGTCTCCGCAATACGGATTTGCTTTTTGCCCGCTTTCTCCAGGACTTCACCTAGCGTTTCCGTAATGTTATCTTTGTTGTAAACGACTTTTATATTTTGGTACGTTTCATCATAATTGGTAAGCGTAACATAATACAACTTGAGTTTGTGCATATTTTGCTCATGACAATCCATTTGCGTTAAAACCTCTGTCAATTCTCGTCCTCTATCGGTTCTGAAGTTAAAGAAAATAACCACGTCGTCCTCTTCAATTGTAGCTAGTGGTTTATTATTTTCATCAACCATCACTGTAGGATGGATGAATTCGTCGGTTACATTTACTTCATAACTTTCTTTAATAGAAGCAACGGCATTTGTAGTATGCGTTCCTATACCATTAACTAATAAATCATAGGCGAGTTTTATTCGTTCCCAGCGTCTGTCGCGATCCATGGCGTAATAACGCCCCACAATTGAAGCGAGTTTTACAGTGGTGTTTGCAATATAATCTTGTAAATCTTGAATGTAATGTTTGCCTGATTTAGGATCTACGTCACGACCATCAGTAAAAGCATGAACAAAAACTTTTTGTAAACCGTGCTGCTGTGTAGCATCAATCAATCCGCGTAAATGGGAGGTGTGGGAGTGTACACCGCCATCAGAAACTAAACCTAAAAAATGTACTTTTTTGTTGTTTATTTTGGCATACGTAAAAGCATCTACTAAAACTTGTTCTTTGGTTAAAGTGTCGTGTGACACGGCAAGGTTTATTTTAGCTAAATCTTGATACACAATTCGACCAGCGCCAAGATTCATATGTCCAACTTCGCTGTTCCCCATTTGGCCATCTGGTAGACCTACATTTAAACCATCCGTTCGTAGTTGTGCACTTGGATAATTTCTATATAAACTATTTATAAAAGGGACATTAGCATTATCATTCGCTGAAACTTTAGGATCAGGAGATTTTCCCCAACCGTCTAAAATCATTAGAATTACTTTTTTGTTCATTACGGTATCTTTTAAACAAAGGTAGAGTATTTATAAAAAAATTTGAGGCAATAGAGAGCACTATTGTGCATTTAAGCACTGGGCTAGATTAAAATGATGATTGTGTTATGTAAGGATAGTTTTTTTTAAATAAATTCATTTAGAATATATTTTTGACCTGATTGTAGTCAATGAAATAGCGCACACTAATAGAGAAAACGTGATTTAAAGCTTCATTATTTAGTAAATTAGTAACATTATCATTAAAATCTTTATTGATGTTTCTTTCGAATGCACCTGCATTATTACGGTACAAAACAGAGACTTGACTGCCAGGTGCAAACCACCACGTATAAGATACATCAGCATTCCAAGAATAAAAACTCGAGTTTTTATTAACGGAATAACCAGCAAAATCCGCCAGCCTTCCGTTTTGTTCTAGAGATAAAATGTTTTTATTTTCGGCATACGACCAGTAATGACGCAATGCAATATTAAAAGTCATTTGGCTGTTGAGTGCATATTTTCCAGACAGTGTATTAGAGTAGGTAATGACGTTTCTGTTAGCGAAAATAATGGTGTTTGGCGTTGCTGCATTCATATCATCATTTACGCTATCAATATACCCCTTATTGTTATTTTGTCTGGAGAAGTTAAAGTTGTAATTTAAAGATAATTTATCGTTAAAACGGTATCTAGGACCTACTGAAAAACCGTAAGTATTTCGTCCAGCTTCATCAAAAACATTATAGGATGGGTTAAAATCAAAAGAAAAAGGATTGTTGTAATTTGTTGATATGTAGATAAAACCGCCAACTCTAGTAGGTCTAATGACAAATCTATTAGCTGCTCTTGGTTCATAATAATCGAAAGTTTCTACTGGATTGGCATTGAATCCTATTCCGAAATAATGATTTTTTTTATTGTTTGCATTAATTTGAAAATTGATATTGCTAGATTGAATTTTACCAGTTTCTTTTTGGAATTGCGAATAGGTATTTATTCTGGTGCTAAAAGAATTAAATAATTTGGTAGGATTCAAGATTCTGTAGCTCGAATTAGCATAAAAGCTATAGTAATTGGTTTCGAAATTGATTCCTAAATCGTTATTGTCAAAGTCCTTTGTCATGATTTCAGCTCCAATCCCGTGTCGAAACTTTCCACTGGTTTCTGCAAAGTTTAACCGTGAGTTAAATCCTGTTTTATCAATAGTGCTATTGACATAGCTGTATTTAAAATCGCCGGCTAGATTATAGGTATTTTTCTTCGTATTTAAGTCCCAAACGAGAGCGGTGACATTTCCATCTCTAAAATTACCGTTTCGAGTTACATTTGTATTTACAAATGAAACAGAGGAATTTTTGCGAAAGCGCTGATCGAGAACCAAAACACTATAATTTGCTAGCGGTTCTACCACTTCTTGCCTTGTACTTTGGGTGTTAGTATTTTGAATTGTTGCGGTGGTTTTTTCGGTAACCGCATTCAAAATTCCTATGCCCAAACCATTTTTAGTTCTTCCAGATATTTTAAAAGCGTTGATCAAGTTTACGCTCGCTGGATTATCGATTATTTCCTCATTGGCTTGCACTGTTGGATATTTACTTGGGTTTCCCCCAATCCGTCTCGAATAAACCAAATTACCTTTGCTAAACAAATCAGTTCCTTCTGTAAAAAAAGGCCTGTTTTCATTAAATTGTTGCTCGAATGGTCCTAAATTTAATATTTGATCATCGTATTTGGTTTGTCCAAAATCAGGAATTAGAATCATATCCAGCGTAAAAGCATCATTGATTCCGTATTTTAGATCTAATCCGCCTTTAAGTGTTCCGTATGTTTTTTGTCTCGCATCAGCATTGACATAAAAAGAAGAATACGGTAAAAGAAAAAGTCGAGTCGGGGGCTTTATATTTTCAATTCCTTCCAAAACTCCAGTTTGTTGAGTAAAAGTTCCTAGTTTTGAATCTATGAAATTCCAAGAATATTTAAAACGGTCACGTCTTACCTCTCTAAAAAAATTAAGACCCCAAGTTTGTTTACTTTCTGCTGAAAAACGCAATGCCGCATAAGGGATTCGCATTTCAACTACCCAGCCTTCAGCCGTTATTATAGCTTTACTTTTCCAGACAGCATCCCAGGAATAATCTTCCCCATTCGTGTCTGTAGCAATACAATCTGCCTGACCATCTGCAGCGTTTACAAAAAATTGAAAGTCTTGTTGACCATCGTTAAACCCATTGATGAATACCCCAAAAACATCTGAGGTTCCAAAATTATCTCGTTGAGTGATCTCTTTTAATATTTTTTCGGGATTTTCATCGCGTAGCAAAGCACCTATGTAAATCGCATCATTATCATAAAGCACTTTTACCTCGGTTTTTCTATTTTCTGGAATTGGCTTGCCGTTATCAGGTTCAAATGTTATAAAATCAGAAGCATTAGCTGCTGACTTCCAAATGCTTTCATCTAGCTTTCCGTCAATTTCTATATTATCCGTAATGAATTTGGTCTGCAAAGTTTTCTTTTGGCTGTAGCCAAATATGGAAAAAAAGAGTGTACAAAGAATGAAAAGATTTTTCATGAAACGATTGATTGGTTGATTGATGTTAAATTTAAAAACCAAAATAGTTTCATTGGTAAAAACACCATTGCACTGCATAGTTTGCCTTAATAGACTTCCTTTTTAAGTGAATGTTACAGTTTAGACGTAAAAAATTAGAATTTATTTTTTATTATGTTGTAATCTATAAAATAACGTACACTCACAGAAAGTACAGACGTAAGGTCACTGTTAAAAATATTTTTTAAATTTCTTGATAGATCTTTTTCAACCATGTTAGCTCTTTCCAACCCATAATTACGATATAAAATAGATATCTCACTACCTGGAGCAAACCACCAAGAATAGGATAAATCGAAATTCCAGGAATTGAAATTTCGGTCTTTGTTTTTTGCGTAAGTTGTGTTTGGAGTTAGATATCCGTTATTTTGTAAGGTAAAGAATTCATGGTTTTTTGAATACGACCAGTAATACCTAGCGGTTAGGTTGAGGGTCATTTTGTTGTTTAAGGAATATTTTCCAGTAAGATCGTTTTGCAGAATTTCTCGGTTCCGTTCTGCAAATATTATTTCAGAAGCATCATCAAAGCCAACCCAACCTCGATCATTATTGATTTTAGTATATTCTATTGAATAAGCCAAGGAGAACTTATCGTTGAAACGGTATTTTGGGCTTAAATAAAATCCGTATGAGTTTCGACCTTTTTCACTAAAAGCCGTAAATGTGGGCTGCACTACCATTGTGAAAGGCTTATTATCATTGGTAGTGAAATTTACTATTGTAATAATTCTTTCAGGAATTAAAACATATCGGCCAAATTCACGAGGTTCATAAAAATCAAAAGTTGGGAGTGGTGAAAGTTCAAATACCAATTCCATAGAATCATTTTTCAAAGTTGTCGCTCGAAGCTCTGTACCAAAAGCTCCTGTTTGTAGTTTTTTTGTGATGTTATCCCATTCAAAATTGATGTATTCATTTATTCTGAAAGTATTGAAAACTTTGGTAGGATTCACTATTCGGTAACTCGCGTGTGCGTACGCATTGTGATAATTAGAATAAAAGCTGATTCCTAAATCATTTAAATCGTAGTTTTTAGAAACATATTTTCCCGAAAATCCGTACCTATATTTTCCACTGGTTTTTTCAAGCCCTATTTCAGTTTTAAAACCATTATAATCTTCAACAGTATTTATAATATTGTATTTAAAGTTGCCATATAAATTATAAGTGTTTGCTTTTGTATTTAAGTCAAACAATAACGCCGAAACATTGGCGTCTCTAAAATCTCCGTTACGAGTAGTATTTGCATTAACAAAAGTAACTGATGAGTTTTGGTTGAAGCGTTGATCAAGAACCAACATGTTATAATTGGTTAGCGGTTCAATTACCTCTTTTCTTACTTCTCCTGTATCATTATTTAAAATAGTAGCTTTAGTTTTTTCTGTAACAGCGTTCAAGAATCCAATACCTAGGCCTTTCTCGGT
>JAYTBZ010000253.1:0-3445 GCA_043736705.1 Flavobacterium sp.
TATAAATCTAAGTGGTTTGTTTGAAATCACCATAACAGTTAATTATCTTAATTTATTACGTTTCTGAAATTTGGTGCAAATGTACATCTTTTATTAATATTCAAAAGAATATAAAAATTTATTTTTGGCAGATTTACACCTTGAATTTGATATTTATTGCTTTTCGTTTAGTATCCGTATCGTTAAAACGGTTTCAATTGCTAAAAAGAGAATAAACATCATAAAAAAATTCTTTTTCTCTAATGTATTGTTTTCTGTAGCAATTCGCAATATAGGCTTTAAAATCAGATAACAAACAATCATTTTAATGCTAGTACTTAATAGAAATGACATGCCTACATTATCAAAACTGCGCTCCTTGACTTTTAGTAACACCACAAATACTATAATAGACAAAACTAAAAATACTAAATAGAGTGTCTCTATCGAATAATAAAAAGTCGCATCATCAATACCTAATATATAAAAAGCAATACGGTGCAGCACATATGCTAATCCTACAAGTGTTATTAATGGCAAAAGCGATTTGTAATTTTTTAGATTCATTTTTATGTTTTTTGCAAAAAAAGGCACACTATCATTTTTACTAATAAAATATCAAACCTTTTTTTCAGCTCGTTTTTTTGATTTTTATTAAACGAAATTATTGCGTTTTGTTCATTTCATTAACCTGACGAATTACATTGTACAATGCCAATGCAACGCCTACTAAAACTAAAATTTTATTGTAATATAATCTAGGATGGGGATGATTTTCATCTAACCAATTTCCGAGATAGGAAAATGCAAAAATAATGGCTCCCATTTGAATCGGAATGTTAATAAGGGCTAGCCATTTATTCGCTCTTTTTTTGGGGTTGTCGTCCATCATTTGGGATACTGTTTTTTATATTATTCATGGTACACGAAGCACTAAAAGCGGCTCCTGGCTCTACAGAAAGTTTGCCAACACTTACCGCTCCTTGAATACTGGCTTTTGATTTTATACTGAGTAATTCAACAACTTCAATTTTTCCTTCAAATTTTCCTTCAATATCAGCATTCTTGCACACAATATCCCCAACAACGCTTCCGGCTGGACCAATTACAATTTTTCCATCTGACTGAAAATTACCAATTAAGTTTCCATCTAATCTAAAATCAGCTTGTGAAATAATATCTCCTTTTATAGTAGTCCCTTCAACAATTCTATTGGTTTTTCCCAACAAATCTGTGTAGGGTTTTTGCTTTTTATCAAACATATTTATTAGTTTTTTGAGGCTAAATAAAGATCTAAGTTTTTCTTTATCTGAATGACTTTGTAGTTCTCTCCAGATATCACAATTGCAGGATCGCTTAGTTTGTATTTTGCATTATCTTTTAATACAAAAACAATATCCTTGGCATAAACCTCTGATTTTATTCCGTGAATAGTAATAAAATTTTCTTTTTCGGTATAAATATCATACGAATACGATAGTATTTGAAGGTCTTGTGCTGCAATAAACAGTTTGATTTTTTCCTCTAATACTTTTGTGTTTTTATCCTCTTTTGCTCCTACTTTGTATAAAATTTTCCATTTACTGGAGTCTGTTGTGCTCAATTCCATTTTTTCTAAAAATGAGATTTGATTGGTCAAAATTTCTTGCGCATTTTTCCCTTCTTCACTGTTGGGATACGTATCTGCTACGAGTTGTAATGCATTTTTATAAGCTGATAATCCTTTCAATTTTCCAAGAGTGTTTGCTTTAAGCAATTCGAATTTAGACACAATTTCGTCTCCTGAAAATTGACTAATCAAAGTATCTAAATTTTCTAAAACAGTAACAAATTGCTCTTGCTCGTATAATTTATACCATTTGGTATACGTACTTTCGGGTGTTTCAGTAAGACTAGCAGCATTTGCGGTAGTATTATTCATGATTTGTGCATAACGCGATTCCGGATATTCTGCCGTTATTCTTTTTTTCATCGCTTCTGCTTTAGTTGCATCAGTAATTTGATATAATTTATACAAATTGTACAACGATGGTAGCACTAGTTTTTCCTCTGGTTTGTTGCTTAATAATTGTTCTAGTTTGGCAATAGCCAAATCATTTTCTTTGAACTTTTCTTTATAAATAATTCCAAGTTGATAATATGCAAAATTGCGTTCTTTTGCAATCAAGTCTAGTTCAACTTGTGCAACCGGAAGTTGTTTTAAATAAAAATCGGTGGTGTATTGTTCTACAAATTTTTCAGTTTTTGATGCATCTACAAGCGTTTCTGCTCCATCGGTCAGCGAATCTGAAGCCACTGTATTTTGAGCGCTAGTTGGTATTCTCCAATTTCCTTTTGGAATTCTGTCACCCCATATTTTTTTAAATTCTAATTTTCCAAAAGCTACGGTGGTTGGATTATAAAAATAAAAAATACTTCCCGACTGAGCCGAAGAAATAGCTGACATAGCTGGAGGCATCAATGCTGCTATTTTGGCAGGTTTTCCCTGTTCCTGATTAGAAGCCGGATCAATAGAACTAATCGAACTGTTTCTTTCAATGTTTTCTTGTTTTTCTTTTCGCTTTTCCTCAAGAACTCTCTTTATTTCATCTGCTGCCTTTAATTTTGTAATGTATTTTTCAAAAAAGATACTCTTTTCACTATCAGTCATTGCAACTACGCTCAAAATACTGTCATTGCGTTTCGCAAGAGCTTCATACAAAATCACTTCATCCAGATTATTTCTAATTTTTTGAATTTTATTATGCTCTCTCGATTTATCGTTCAGCCTTACTAATGTGCTGTCGTAATATTTTGCAGCAATAGAATAGGTTGCATTTCTAAAATACATATTTCCCAAATTTCGGTAATTTGAAGCGATCAAATACGAATCTTTTGAATTTGTTTTTAGAGACAAATTATAAAAATCAAGTGCTTTTTTTGAGTCATTTTTTTGATCATAATAAACTCCCATTTGATGAAAAATCAAATCTTTGTACGGGCGATTTTCTCTGTCTTTGGCCAGTTTATCAAATGTTTTGGTAAAAGAATTGAAATCACCGTTCTTATAATCAAACAATTCCGCTTTTTTAGCATGCGCTTGAATAACAAATTTTCTATCTGCTTTTCGGTTCATGTCAATCACTGATTGGTACGAAGTCACGGCGCTGTCCTTATAGCCTAATTGTTGATACAATTGTCCCAAAATGAAACGATATCTCGATCTTTCTTGATTAATTTTTGTGAAATCTATGGCCAATTTTAGTTTAGCAACGGCGCTGTCTTTTTCTTCTAAGTTTAAAAAAGACTCAGATAGTAGTGCATTCGCATTTGCAAAAACCTGATTTTTTACCTCGTGATCTTCTAATAATTTACTAATGTTTTTTATCACCAAAGCATCGTTACCCAAACGCATGTTTGTTTTTTCGCGCCAAATTTTGGCTTCGTAAATTTTACTGCTGTTGGGATATTTGTACAAAATGTAGTT
>JAYTBZ010000254.1:0-7487 GCA_043736705.1 Flavobacterium sp.
TGTGGTTTATTTTTTGGCTTGAAATCCGATTTGATTTTGACTTTGTTGAAAACGGAATTTTGCCAAGAACACTTTCAGGTTTGCAAGGAGTCTTTTTTAGTCCGTTTATTCATGCTGATATGGAGCATCTTTACAACAATTCAGTCCCTTTACTTATTTTGCTAGCTGCATTGCAATTTTTCTACCCAGATCAAACCTTGAAGGTTATCTTATATGGTATTTTATTTTCAGGATCGATTACTTGGGTTATTGGCAGAAGCAATTACCACATAGGAGCAAGTGGATTAATTTATGTGTTATTCAGTTTTGTTTTTTTTAAAGGCATACAAACTAAATACAATAGACTTGTAGCTCTTTCCCTTGCAGTTATAGTTATATATGGTGGTATGGTTTGGTATATTTTCCCAAGTCCAGAAATTACAGGTGAGAAGTCAATTTCATGGGAAGGCCATTTGGGCGGATTGGTAACTGGATTTTTGCTCTCATTAATTTATAAAGCTCCTGAATACAAGAAAGTGCTTAAGTATGATTGGGAACATCCAGATTTTGATCCTGCTGAAGATAAATTTATGCAGCGATTCGATGAGAATGGTAATTTTGTAAATATACGTAAATTGGAAGAAAATACAGAATTAGTAGAATACTATTCTTCAAATGTTTCAGTTGATTACGAGATTATATCAAACGAAAAAAAGGAATCAAAACCGAAGTCTTGATTCCTTTTTTATTTTCTATTTCTTTTCTTTATCAATGTTTAATACTTTAGGATGATTAGTTTCTCTGCCTTACTGCTTCGTATAAAAAAGCACCACAAGCTACGGATACATTCAACGAACCAATAGTTCCAAACATTGGAAGCTTTGCTTTTTCGTCAACAATCTTCAATACAGATGGGTTTACACCTCGATCTTCAGATCCCATGATAATAGCAACAGGTTCGTTTAAAGATAAATCATAAATATTTTGATCCGTTTTTTCTGTTGCTGCTACTGTTTTTATGCCACTCGCTTGCAATAGAAAAATGGCGTCTTTGATGTGCTCCACTTTACAAATAGGTATATTGAACACGGCTCCAGCTGATGTTTTTACAGTATCCCCATTTACTGGAGCTGATCCAGCCTTCTGAACAATAATGCCATTTACACCAGTACATTCTGCAGTTCTTATGATGGCACCAAAATTACGTGCGTCAGATATTTGATCTAAGATTAAAAATAATGGTTTTTTACCGTTTTCAATAACTGATTCAATCAATGATTCTAGATCAAAAAATGAAATAGGGGATATGGTCGCTACAGCACCTTGATGGTTGTTAGGAGTCAATCTGTTTAGTTTTTCAACTGGTACATAAGAAAAGTTAATATTCCCGCGCTTCATTACCTTCATCAAGTCTTTCATTAGTTCGCTACTTGTTTCCTTTTGAATGTACACTTTGTCAACAGTAGCGCCAGATTGTATTGCCTCAATAATTGCTCTAATCCCAAATATTTGATGTTCTTTTTCCATGTTGCAAAGATATAAAAAAAAACCACCCCATTTTATGGGGTGGTTTCAATGTTTTTATTTAATGAGTTTATCTCATAAAAATAGTAGGCCAATTAGCTCCACCTTGTCTGGTCAAAACTGTTGTTCCAGAATCGTTATAGGTACTACGCCAGTTTATAGTTATTGTTGGGCCAGATGCAGCAACAATTGTGAAGGTATAAGAATCTCCATATTGATCTGTTCCACCTGCAATTAAGTTATTGCAAAACCATGTAACACTTGAAGTAGCACTAAACGCAGGATTGTCTCCGTAGCAACTTGAACCGAACATACCAAAGGATAAATCGCTTATTGTGTATACTCCTGGTGTTGCTGTTGATCCAAAAACTACTGATCCAGTTACAGATGTTCCACAAGAAGCACCAGCAGCTTTCATATTAGTTGTCGTGTATGTATGAGTACCAGCTAAACTTTCAGTTATTGGACACACCACATTGGCATTGTACTGAAATGGACTATTGAAATAGGCTCCACCAACAACATTATTGTTTGAATTAGCTCTGGTAAAAACTCTGCCATCTTTTAATACTATTGCTAATCTGATTACAAATTGGTCTCCACCTGTGTATTGTGGATCTGTCAGGCCAAATTTTGTTTTTAATTCAGCGATTGTTACTGGTACAACTGCAAATGGTAATTCCCTTGTACCAACTGTGAATGCCGATGCTGGAACTGATTTTAGTAAAACTTCAGTTTTCGGGTTATTTCCATTACCTGTGCTATTGTCTTTGAATGCTACATATACATCGATACGTTCTGTGTTTTTACCATTATTTTCATCTTGCACTTCTAAAGTAACTTGAAACTTCGCGTTTGGTTCACCGACTGCAATACTTGGATTGTCTATTTTGATGGTACGTAAACTTCCACCACCATTTTGTGTATTTTCTAATACATAATCTATCGGATTTTCTCCTTCACTACAGGAAAAAAAGGATGCAGAAGATATTAAAACACATAAAGAAATAATTATTTTTTTCATGATCGTTTTTTATTTAGTTACCAATTGGGAATCCCGTTTCAGGGTTGTTATCCCAGAACACACGTTGCGTCACTTTTGCTTTTTGTTTTATGTTTGGATTTGTTCCTGTAACATCGGCAGGATATAAGAAAGAACGGATAAAACCATCTGCATTTTCATCAATATTTGGCTGCATTCTTCTTGGAAATCCAGTTCTTCTGTATGCATTATACGCATCAGTACCATTACCAAAAAGAGAAATAAAGAATTCGGTAATTACAATATCCAATTTATCAGCATTTGAAACAGCAGCATCGTATTTGTTCTGAACAGCAGCAAGGTACATAGCGTCAACAGTTAATGCAGGTGCAAATGATGTGATTGCTGTTTTGTCTCTGGTTATAAATCCTCTTACTTTTGTAATTGATTTTTGAATACCAGCAGTCATGAAAGCTCTTGCATCACCAGTTCCACCAGCGGATAATGCAGCTTCTGCTCTCCAGAAATCTACAGTAGACGCCAAAACAATTGGGGTAGTTCCTGCACCATTTGCTCCGAAAGTTATAGCGTTGATTGCTTTAAATGTATTGTCATCAAATTTACCGCCTGCAGGATATACTCCTACTGCGGTTCTTTTAAGCCTGTCATTTGGTATACCTTCATCATTACCATGATCTCTACCCCAATATCCTTGGTCTGAATCTATTCTGCAATACACATAGCCACCAGCTGCATAATGTGCAGGAGCAGGTTCAACAGTACATCTTAAATCTTGTTCGCTTACTGGAACAGTATTTACTTGTCTGTAGAAATAGTATCTCATTCTAGGATCTTGAGTTGTTTTGCCGTTTTTCATTTCATTCATTAACCAGTTAGCTTGGTATCCATCTTCAACTCCTGAAGGAGTATAATTGTCAACATATGCTGGATGTCTGGAGTCTGGGTTAGCATTGCTTGTGCCCCAGTTAAATTCAAAGTCTTCACCTGTCCCGATGAATGAACCTGATGATATTAAAGCATTAAATTTACTGATGGCTGTCGCATCTACTAATCTAGTTTGCAAATAGATTTTTAATTTTAATGTGTTTGCTAGTTTGATCCATTTAGCCCAATTTTTACCATAGTAAAAATCTATAGCTGGATCTGACTTTGCAACGGTATTGAAGTTAACTATTGATTTGTCCAACAAAGCAAGAGCAGCTGCATAAACTGCTGCACCTGAATCTAACTTAGGATTTAAGTTGTTAACGTTCAGTGCTTCACTGTAAGGGATGTCGCCAAAGTAGTCAACTAAAGTGATTAACGTGTAGGCTTCGATGACTTGTCCAATTGCGATATGTTTCGTTAATCCTCTATCAGCAGCTATGGGATTCATCACACTATTATTTTTTAAAATAACAGCGTACGAGCTTTCCCAATCACCATTGAATGTACTTGCACTATAAGCGTCATCTTGGTAATTACGACCAAACATCCATTTTAGACGACTTACTTCAGATCCAACTGTTCCAAAATTATGCATAGTTCTTGCAAATTGTACTTGAACTTTGTTTAAAAGTAAGTTTGGATCTGCTGCTGATAACGATGCGGCGTTTGGATCGTCTCTTAGGTCTAGGTCAGTGGTTTCACATGATGCAAACGTCACCAAACTTATTATTGCAATAAGTAAACCAGTTGTTTTTATTATTTTTTTCATAATTATTTATTAAAATTTTTAGAATGTAGCTTTAATGCTAAAACCATATCTTTTACCACTAGGACCGTTCAAGAAATCAAAACCTCTACCGTTACCAACACCCGTTCCAATTACATTTGGATCAAAGTTTACCCCTTTTGGAGTATTGAATGCATTATAGTAAAGATTGTATCCAGAAAGGCTAAAGCTTAAGCTGCCAAAAGGTGTTCTGTCAATCATTTTAGCGGGGAAAGTATACCCTAAGGATACCTCATTTAATCTAATTACTGATCCATCATAGACACTTAATTCGTCAGGACCGAAAGCAACGTTATTAAAGTAATACGTAGAGTTATTAATTTGAATATCGTTTGGTGTACCATTTTCTTTTACACCAGGTAGTATAAATGATTGTAGTCTATCTACTGTATCTGTAGTCAAACCTCTACCTAATAAAGCTGCTGTAGTTTGAGAATATACATCTCCGCCACTTACATAACTTATTAAAAAGTTTAAGTTTATATTTTTGTATGAAAAAGTGTTCGTAGTGTTTAAAGTAAAATCAGGATTTGGATTACCAATTACGAATGGTCCAGCTTCAATAGCATAATCTCCTACGCTGTTAACTACAAAGTTTCCATTAGCATCTCTTTTTACTCTAGACCCAACCATAACTCCTATTTGCTCACCTTCTATTGCTTGGTTACCTAAATTAGTAAAACCAGCGATTGTAATTCTCTCTAATTCTCCAAGATCTTTTACTATCATTTCCCCTTTAAAAAAGTTGGAGGACAATTCCCAATTGAATCCATTGTTACTGTTTTTTATCAGGTGCAAATCTAAATCTACTTCTATACCATTTCCTTTTAATTCTCCAATATTAGTAAAAATACTTGAGTACCCGGACGATGGGTCAATAGGGGTTTCTGTAATTAGGTTTTTAGTATTCCTTAAGAAATAAGAAGCATTTAACCCTATTCTGTTATCAAAGAATTTAGAGTCAAAACCAAATTCAAATTCACTAAGTAATTCAGGCTTTAAATTAGCGTTTCCAAGCCTTGAGCTCGATTGCAATGCAGGATTAACAACTCCATTAACATCAGAGAAGTCTCTGGCCGTTAAATCCAAGTTGTTTGATACTGGGTAAGAATCTGCGAAACCTGCGGAAGTTCCGTAACTTGCTCTTAATTTTAGGAAATTAAGGCCATTAGTGCTTGTAATATTGTTGAATGCTTCTGTAGGTACGAAAGAGATACTCGCAGCTGGATATGTAATACTTTTAACAAATGTATTAGATACCCAGTCGGTTCTTGCTGATAAATTTAGATAAAAATACTTATTATAATCTAGTTCAGCTAAGCCATACACACCAACAATATTTTTTTTCTCACTGTATTGAATTGGAGATTGTGTAGTAAAGTTGTAGTGCCTTTGGACGTCAAAAATTAGTTGTCCCACACTATTTACCCCTTGTCTGTCATAAGATTGAAACCTTGAAGTGGCACCAGCAGTGAAATTAAGTCCAATTTTATCTGTTAACTCATATGTACCATTAAGCATTATGTTATGATCCCAGATTAAATTGTTGTTATCAAAAGTTCTGTAATTTCCTTGAACAGGACCCCTTGGAGCTCCAAGATTAGTGTATGAACTGTTACGCTCATTGTAAAAATCGAAACCAAGTCTGTAGTTAAATTTTAAATTATCGTTTATATCATAATTTAATGCTGTATTACCAAATGTTCTATTTGTAATTTGACGTACAGAGGAGTTATTTAGTGTCCAATATGGGTTCAAAATATCATTCCCAGAACGATAACTTAAGTTAGCACCTGTTACAGGATGTTGAGAAGGCCAGTTTTGCAAATCTACGTTTCGAGGTGTGTAAAAAATATCTGCAAAAATAGACAAACCTGTACCTTGCACACCAGAACCATTACTTCTAGCTACTGGCGGTGTTAAAAAGTCAGTTCTTGAGAAGTTCATTGTTCCACTGATAGTGAAATCATTACTTAATTTAGATCTTCCACCAGCACTAAAAGAGGTTCTTTTAAGAACGTTACCTGGGGTAAAACCTTCATCATTTAAATTACCAAAGTTAAAATTATAGGAAGTATTACCATCATCCGATGCACCTGCTAAATTCACACTCGTATTAATCACTGCACCAGTTCTAAAAAAATCTTTAACATTATTTGGTTTGGCTTCATAAGGAATTCGCAGCCCTTGGTATTCTGGAAAAACAGCTGCTAGACTTGCTCTACTGTAAGGATGCAATATGGTTCCATCAGCACCTATGTTTGATCCTCCTGCTGCATAACCACCTAAGCCATCTTTATAAAAACCAGGTCCCCAGTTAGAAAAGAAATTACCATAAGCTTGATCAAATCCATTACCAAAAGTATTTTGATAATCTGGTAAAGAAGCGATTTCATTGAAAAATAAAGATTGACTTACTGTAATTTCATTCTTTTTAGCTCCTTTTTTAGTCGCACCACCTTTAGTAGTAATTAATATTACTCCATTTCTACCCGCAGTACCATAAAGTGTTGTTGCTGCATAACCTTTAAGAATGTTTACGTTTGCGATGTTATTTGGATCTAAATCTAGAAAACGACTTGATCCAGAGTTTCCGTCTGCAAAACTCCCTGATGCATTAGTGTCACTAGCAAAAGGAACACCATCAACAATGAATAAAGGTTGAGTGTTACCTGAAATCGAGTTTAAACCACGGATGTTGATGTTGGTACCAGATCCAGAAATACCACTTGTTTGGTTAATGATAACCCCAGAAGCTTTTCCAGATAAAACTCTAGCAACATCTCCTTCTGCTCTTTGCTCAATTTCGGCAGATTTTATTTCGCTCACTGCATAACCAAGAGCCTTTTTTTCTCTTTTAATACCTTGAGCTGTAATTACAACACTTTCTAGTTCCATTGCAGTACTTTGCATTTTTACATTTAAAGAAGCAGATCTTGCGAGAATTTCTTCGTTTTTCATGCCAATGTAGCTGAATACAAGTGTCTCATTTGGGCTAGCTTTGATGGAATATTTTCCGTCAAAATCAGTTTGTGTTCCAGATTTTGTTCCTTTTACTAATACACTTACGCCAGGTAAAGGCATTCCTGTATTATCAGTAACAGTACCTGAAACAGCTCTTTCCTGCGCAAAAGTTAGTTGCGCCACTAGTACTACTAAAAGCACTAAGAATCCATTGAACTTTAGTTTCATTTTTAATTGTTTTGATTAGTGAAACAAAAGTCCTAATTATTTGTTAATATAACTAATAAAGAATTTTTATTTAAT
>JAYTBZ010000255.1:0-7438 GCA_043736705.1 Flavobacterium sp.
TTCTGGAATCGTCATTGAGCTACAGTTAGAAGATTTCAAACCTTTTGCCAAATTTGGTGCTTTAGCTGGAATGGAATTTCAAAAAAGTATTGAACAAAACGCATGGCATTTGGCTGGGCAAAGTCAAAAAGTACCAGCACAGCGTATGATCGATTTTACACAAAAGAGAGTTTCCTCAGATATTCCTAAAACGTCTTACGTGCCCGGAACTACTTCAGTTGAAATGGGAGCGGTTTTCCCCGAATTTTTAACAAACATATTACGTGAAGGTTTTACAGAATTTGGAAAATCTATGCGTGGCTATTTGACAAATGAAGCCATACTTCACGCACCAGAATCTAGAACTTCATCACCGGTGCGAATTCCAAGAGATCCACAAACGTATGAACATCTTCAAATAAAAGGCCTGTACCCTTGTGGTGAAGGAGCGGGTTATGCAGGCGGAATAATTTCGGCAGCTATTGATGGAGAAAAATGTGCACTGATGATTGGCGCCATTTTGAATCAATAAAAAATTTTATTGAAACGAATTTCAATAAACTTTTGGAAACATCATATTTCATAGTGGCTAGAAAGGTTTTTACCAACTATTTTTGACTATTAAACTCAATTTGAAAGTGACAAAATAAGTTGGGCTTTACGCTAATGATCGTAACTCACCACTCTTGAAATCTTCCATTGATTGTCTTTCTTTTGCCAAATCATAAGAAATTTAAAGGTTCCAATTTCTTCCTTTCCGTTTTCCATATGACGGAACTCGTGCGTCCCTGTTTCAATTGCGCCGTAGTCTTTTATGGGATGTACTTCGAGTGTTCCTTTGACAAGTTTTCGCGTTAGTCTATTTTCATTTTTAAACATATTGGAAAAATTAGTAAAAACTTTTTCATAGTTTAATAATCCGCCATTGTCTTGAAACCACTCTAAGTCATTGGTGAATAAAGATTTAAATTTTTCAAAATCTTTTTCATTAAAGGCATTGAACATAATCTCGTCCATTTTTTCTATTTCTCGATACAGTTCATTTGATGTAGGGGCAACTTTCTTTTCTTGAGCGGTTGCTATACTTTGAATGAAAAGTAACGCTAGTGTAAAAAGTATTTTATGTTTAAAGAAAGATCTAATCTGTGTCATAGTTCACTTTTTTATGAAAATGGTAGATGGCAAAAAATATAAGGTTCAAAAAGTATCAATTGAGAGTACCATATTATCAAATAATTTTACTCCTTGTAATTAAAAATGTTTAAAACTAGTTTTTGGCTGCCCTTGATGAATCATAAGTCTACATTGACTTTTCGTTCACGATTGCGCTCGAACTGGCGCTGTAACTATTTTATTTTTAATATCGATAGTTCTAAAAATTGCTAGTTGTTACTTTTTGGATTGCATTTCCATATAGTCAATTGTTAAGTTGGATAATACTTTCATTCCTAACAGAAAACCGCTTTCATCGATGTAAAAATCAGGTGTGTGATGCGGTGCTGTCTCTGATATTGGTTTGCCTTTTGGGGCACCACCAAGAAAAAAGTACAAACCTGGAATTTTTTCCTGATAATATGAAAAGTCCTCAGCACCAGTTACAGCAGGAGTAATTGAAACATTTTCCTTTCCGGCTGTAACTTCAAGTGTAGGGATCATTTTTTCCGTCAATGTGGGATCATTGTACGTAATAAGTGTTTGGTTTGTTATGTTAACTTCGGCAGTTGCTCCCGCACTTTCAGCGATAGACGTTACTACTTTTTTTAATCTAGCATGCAACATTTCCTGAACTTTAACATCAAGAGAACGAATGGTTCCAGTCATAATTAGTTCTTCGGGAATCACATTACTTCTTACTCCAGCGTTTATTTGTCCGACACTGATCACTGCTGGAGATTCTGCAAGATTTATATTTCGGCTAACAATAGTTTGAATGCCCATGATAATTTGAGCTGCTGTAGCAATAGGGTCAATACCCAACCATGGATAGGCGCCATGCGTTTGTTTTCCATTTATTTTTATGGTAAACCAGTCCGAAGCTGCCATAGTACCACGTGAACGGTATTTTATTTTGCCTACTTCGGTTTGAGCGTTAATGTGCAATCCAAAAATGGCTTCGACTTTAGGGTTTTCCAAAACGCCTTCTTTAACCATCAATTTTGCTCCTCCTTCTTCACCTTCGGGAGGACCTTCTTCGGCTGGTTGGAAAATAAATTTCACAGTCCCTTTTAATTCACTTTTTATAGAAGCTAAAATTTCGGCAGTTCCCATGAGTATTGCAGTATGGGTATCATGACCACAAGCATGCATCACCGGAACTGTTTTTCCGTTGTATTCTCCCTCTACTTTGGAAGCGAAAGAAATTGCTGCTCGCTCTTTTACGGGTAACGCATCAATATCTGCTCGAAGAGCAATAACTGGTCCTGGTTTGCTTCCTCTTAAAATACCTACAACGCCTGTTTTTGCAAATCCAGTTTGTACTTCAATACCTAAACTACGCAAGTGGGCTGCAATTTTTTCAGCGGTTTTAAATTCACGATTTCCTAATTCTGGATTTTGATGAAAGTCCCTTCTCCAAGAAATCACTTTCGATTCTAATGATGCTGCTTTTGTGTCAATTTTAGATTTGAGCGCAGTGTTTTGCGCAGATGCAATAACGGAGAATAACGATATGCTTGCGAAAAGAATGATTTTTTTCATGAATTGAAAGGTGGTTTTGGTTGGATAATGTCAATTTACTTTACTGTAATTCAGTTTGAAGGGCTGTCAATTGACTTTGATTTAAACAAATATAACAAAATTTTAAAGTTTTCAGTCGCATGAAAGATTATGGTAATTTAATTTTTTTGTGAGCAAAAAAAAACGCCTTGTTTTAAAGGACAAGGCGTTGGTTTGGTGTTTTATTTTTTTTTCAATCGGCTTTTAAAAAGTTTTTCAAACTTTTCCATTTTAGGTTGGATTACCATTTGGCAATACGGTTGACTTTTATTGTTTACATAGTAATTTTGATGGTAGTCTTCTGCTTTGTAAAATTTAGTAAGTGGTTCTAATGTGGTTACGATTGCATTGTCATAAATTTTTGCTTTTTTCATCGCAGTAATAACCGATTGTGCTGCTTTTTTTTGTAAATCATTTTTGAAAAAAATAGCAGAACGGTATTGTGTTCCTACATCAGCACCTTGTCGGTTTAGTGTAGTTGGATCATGCACCGTGAAGAACACTTTAAAAATTTCATCAAGATTTGTGATGTTTTTATCATAGGTTATTTGCACTACTTCGGCATAGCCAGATCTTCCCGTAGAAACATCCTCATAACTAGGATTAATATTTTTACCACCAGCGTAACCAGATACTGCTGATTTTACTCCGATTAAATTTTCATACACAGCCTCAACACACCAATAGCAACCTCCCGCTAGCGTAATGGTTTCAAAATTGGATTGTTTGCTTGCTGGTTTTTGTGCAAATAGATTAGTAGCGGTTATTAAACACAGTAGAAAAACTTTTTTCATTTTATTTGGTATCAGGTATAAAGTCAAGTGCAATAGAATTCATGCAGTATCTTTTGCCAGTAGGCGCAGGACCATCATCAAAAAGGTGTCCTAAATGCCCATCGCATCTTCCGCAAAGGGCTTCGATTCTTTCCATGCCAAGAGAGTTATCCGTTTTGTAAACAACGCTGCTTTTACTGTCTTGTTCAAAAAAACTTGGCCAGCCGCAATTGCTCGAAAATTTTGCCCCTGAGCGAAAAAGTTTATTTCCACAAGCGGCGCAGTAATACGTTCCTTTTTCATCGGTGTCCCAATATTTTCCTGTAAAAGGTCTTTCGGTATCTGCGTTACGGGATACTTCATAGACATCTTCGGGTAAAATCTTTTTCCACTCGGCATCACTAATCTTTATTTTTTTAGTGTCTGTATTGGAATAATATGGATTCCCTGGTTTGTTGATTGAATTTCTTATTGCTATAGATTTTCCTGTACTGTCCTTTTTATTTTTCGTTTGTCCACAGGCAGTGAACATGAATAAAGGAAGTAAAAATAATAGGCTAAAAAAATATCTTGCTGTTCTCATAATTTTCTTTTTGTACTACAAATGTAAAGCGATTTGGAATCTTTAAATGTCACATACTTTACAAATTATCTCTATTTAAGTAAGTTTTAACTAATGTTATTTACGTCCAAAAGAAAGGTATGGATTTAGAATTAACAAAACCTTATTATTAGACAACCATTCGCATGTTGACAAGATGTTTTTTGAAGCCTACTTTCTCATAGGCTTTTATTGCCGAAGTATTGTCGTTGTATACATCCAGTCTCATTTCGAATACATCCTGAAGGGCACACCACTTTTTGAGCGCTTCGATAATTTTGGCGTTTACTCCTTTTCCTCTATGATTAGCAACTGTGTACATAAATCCTAAATAGGCATAATTCAGATGATTCAAATAAGGCTTTGCAATCTCTATTTGCGCATATCCAGAGCCTATGATTTCCAAATCAATCTCGGCAACCAATACTTCTATATGTGGTGCTGAAATCATTTTTTCGATATCATAATAATGTATCTTTTCTGCTTTTAGAGTAGGGTCAAAAGGACGTTCGGCAGTAATGATTGACTGTTCAAATTCCATGAGTTTTTCTAAATCGTTTGGATGTGCTTTTCGAATAATTATTTGGTGCATCATATTTTTATAATAATTTTTAAAATTACAATAAAAACTTTTGAAAGTAAATAATGAATTTACTTAGATTAGCAACAAAATAATTTCAGTTCAACAATTCGAAACAGAACGTTAAAGCCCCCGTCTCTAATAATCTTTTTTGTATTTTTGATTAGTAAAAGAATCCTATGGTAGAAGAAAATGTAATATTAGTTAATCGCAGCGATGAGCAAATCGGATTGATGCCTAAACTTGAAGCACATGAAAAAGCAGTTTTACATCGTGCTTTTTCAGTTTTTGTTTTAAATAGCAAAAATGAAATCATGTTGCAGCAGCGCGCCAGTCAAAAATACCATTCTCCTTTGCTATGGACGAATACGTGTTGTAGTCATCAGCGCGACGGAGAAACTAATATTCAAGCAGGAAGTCGTCGTTTATTTGAAGAAATGGGTTTTAATACTGAGCTCAAAGAGCTGTTTCATTTTATTTATAAAGCTCCTTTTGACAATGGTTTAACAGAGCATGAGCTTGATCACGTTATGATTGGGTATTGTGACGATGCGCCAAATATAAATCGAGAGGAAGTAGAAGACTGGAAGTGGATGAAAATTGAGGATGTCAAATTAGACATGGAGACACATCCGGCTTTGTATACGGTTTGGTTCAAAATTATTTTTGATGAGTTTTACCATTTTTTAGAAGACCACAAAATATAGCGCTGTCAAGAGTAGATTAAGAACAGCATACTAAAATAGATTTTCTAACGCAGAGCAATCTAAAATTATAAATTATGAAAGTTACTATTTCGCGCAAAGCCCATTTTAATGCGGCTCACAGATTACACCGCAAGGATTGGACAATGGAACAAAACGATGCGATTTTTGGGAAGTGTAATAATCCTAATTTTCATGGACATAACTATGAACTAATCGTTAGTGTAACGGGCCAGATTGATCCCGAAACTGGTTATGTTATGGATGTAAAGTTTTTAAGCGATATTATTAAAGAAGATGTAGAGAATCAATTCGATCATAAAAATCTAAATCTTGATGTGCCAGAGTTTCAGGATTTAAATCCAACTGCTGAAAATATAGTAGTCGTTATTTGGAACAAAATTAGAATGAGAATTAAACCAGAATTTGAACTTGAAGTGGTTCTTTATGAAACCCCTAGAAATTTTGTAACTTATAAAGGAGAATGAAAGAACTAAAAGTAGGCGATACCATTCCGCATTTTATTGCTAAAGATGCTACAGGAAATGAATTTGATAGTGAAAGTCTAGTAGGTCTAAAGCCGCTTGTAATTTATTTTTATCCAAAAGATAATACACCAGGATGTACTGCCGAGGCCTGTAGTTTTAGAGATTTATACGAAGACTTTAAGGATCTTGGCGCAGAGGTAATAGGTATTAGCAGTGATACTATTGTTTCCCACCAAAAATTTGCAAAGCAATATAAACTTCCTTTTATCCTTCTTTCTGATAGCGATAAAAAAATTAGAAAACTCTTTGGTGTGCCTACTGGAATGTTTGGTTTACTACCAGGCCGTGTAACTTATGTAACGGATAAAAAGGGTGTAATACAAATGATTTTTGATAGCGTATTGGCTTCAAAGCATATTCCTAAAGCACTTGATGCCATAAAGAAATTAGCCGTCTAGAAAACAAAATTATTTTTTGCTATTACAACTATTCTAAAATTTTCTTGTTTAGTATAGGATGATGGAGGTCTACAAATAAAAAAATCGTTTTGTACCTTTACTGCTCCAAAATAAAAGCCACAATACGATGAAACCATATCCCCTTCAGTTTGAACCCATTTTTAAAGAAAGAATTTGGGGAGGTGAAAAGCTGAAAACACTACTTAATAAACCTATAAAATCAGCTATTACAGGAGAAAGTTGGGAGTTGTCTACCGTAGATGGAGCTGTTAGCGTTGTGGCAAACGGACCTTTGAAAGGCAAATTATTGACAACTATTATTGATGATGGCCCGGAAGCAATATTAGGAACAGTTGTTCATGCTCGATTTGGTAATAAATTCCCGTTACTGTTCAAGTATCTAGATGCTCGCGAAGATTTGTCGATACAAGTACATCCAAATGATGCTCTGGCCAAAAAACGGCACAGTTCTTTTGGAAAAACTGAAATGTGGTACGTCATGCAAGCCAATGATGATGCTCGAATAATTGTGGGTTTTAAAGAAAATTCTAATGCAGCAGCTTATTTAGAACATTTGAAAAATAAAACACTCCTCTCCATTTTAAATGATGTTAAGGTGAAGTCAGGTGATGTTTTCTTTTTAGAAACGGGAACAGTTCACGCCATTGGTGCAGGACTTGTTATTGCAGAGATTCAACAAACCTCTGATATTACCTATCGTCTATATGATTTTGATAGAGTAGATGTTAATGGGAATACAAGAGAATTGCATGTTGATTTAGCTTTAGAAGCGATCAATTATAATAAAGTAGAAACCAAGAAGAAATATGCTAAGACTTCAAATATTTCTAATGCAGTTGTAGATTGCTCATATTTTACTACGAATTTTATTCCACTAGAAGGTGAAATTTTAGTAGCTAAATCAGGAGAAACTTTTACGGTATACATGTGTATGGAAGGAACATTTGAGTTGGATCACAACGATTCAAAAACGCAATATAAACAAGGGGATACGGTTTTGATTCCTGCAGCAATGAATGCATTCATTCTCAGTGGAAAAGCTTCCATTTTAGAAATTTACATTTCATAGTCGGTAATAGAAAGATTATGTGTACTTTTGCAGACGCAAATTAAAATTCA
>JAYTBZ010000256.1:0-3407 GCA_043736705.1 Flavobacterium sp.
ATAAATCATTTAAATAAGTGTTTTAAAATAGGTTTAAAAATTTCAAAAAGGCGTATATTGGCACGTTTTGAAACTAATATAATTATTTAATATAACAACCTATGTCTGAAGGAGAAAAGTTAATTCCTATTAACATTGAAGATGAAATGAAAACAGCTTACATCGATTATTCGATGTCAGTAATTGTATCAAGAGCACTTCCAGATGTCAGAGATGGCTTGAAACCAGTACATCGAAGAGTACTTTATGGGATGCATGATTTAGGAGTAAATTCTAGATCGGCCCATAAAAAGTCCGCAAGAATTGTCGGGGAAGTTCTTGGAAAATATCACCCACATGGTGATACCTCTGTCTATGATGCCATGGTTCGTATGGCACAAGAATGGAGTATGCGTTATTTATTGATTGACGGTCAAGGTAATTTTGGTTCTGTGGATGGTGATAGCCCTGCAGCAATGCGTTATACGGAGGCTAGAATGCGTAAAATTTCAGAAGAAATCTTGGCTGACATAGATAAAGAAACTGTTGATTTTAAATTAAATTTTGATGATACGTTAGAAGAGCCAACAGTTATGCCAACACGTGTTCCTACCTTATTAATAAATGGGGCAACAGGAATTGCAGTTGGTATGGCAACTAATATGCCTCCGCACAACTTAACTGAGGTAATCAACGGCACGTTAGCCTTCATGGATAATAATGATATTGAGATTGATGATTTGATGACGCATATCAAAGCTCCCGATTTTCCTACAGGTGGTATTATATATGGATATGAAGGGGTTCGTGAAGCATTCAAAACAGGTAGAGGACGTATTGTAATGCGTGCCAAAGTAGGTTTTGAAGAAGTGGATGGAAGAGAATGTATTATCGTTACCGAAATTCCTTATCAAGTTAACAAGGCCGATATGATTAAGCGTACGGCTGATTTGGTTAATGATAAAAAAATTGATGGAATTGCAAATATCCGAGATGAATCGGATAGAAACGGGATGCGTATCGTTTATATTTTAAAACGTGATGCTACACCAAACGTAGTTTTAAATACACTTTATAAATTTACACAATTGCAATCTTCATTTAGTGTAAATAATATTGCCATTGTGAAAGGGCGTCCGCAAATGTTGAATCTGAAAGATTTGATTCATTATTTTATAGAGCACCGTCATGATGTAGTGACTCGCAGAACGCAATTTGAATTGAAAAAAGCAGAAGCTAGAGCGCATATATTAGAAGGTTTGATTATCGCTTCGGATAATATTGACGAAGTAATTGCTTTAATCAAAGCTTCAAAAAGTACCGAAGAAGCAAGAGAAAAATTAATTGAAAGATTCAATTTATCCGATATTCAATCTCGTGCAATTGTTGAAATGCGTTTGCGTCAATTAACAGGTCTTGAACAAGATAAGTTAAGAACAGAATACGATGAAATCATGAAGTTAATTGAGCATTTAAAAGCTTTATTAGCAGATGTAAACTTAAGAATAGCCTTGATTAAAGAAGAACTAACGGAAATTCGTGATAAATATGGAGATGCACGTCGTTCTGTTATAGAATATTCAGGAGGAGACGTAAGTATTGAAGATTTAATTGCAGATGAAAATGTTGTAATCACAATTTCACATGCAGGATATATTAAACGTACGAACCTAACAGAATACAAGACTCAGAATAGAGGAGGAGTGGGGCAAAAAAGTGCAGGAACAAGAGATCAGGATTTCTTAGAACACATGTTTGTGGCAACAAATCACCAGTATATGATGTTCTTTACCCAAAAAGGAAAATGTTTTTGGATGCGCGTTTATGAAATACCAGAAGGAAGTAAAACCGCTAAAGGAAGAGCAATTCAAAACTTGGTAAATATTGAAAGTGACGATAAAGTAAAAGCATTTATTTGTACGCAAGATTTAAAAGACAAGGAGTATATCACGAGCCATAACCTTATTATGGTCACCAAAAAAGGGCAGGTAAAGAAAACATCTCTTGAAAAATATTCTAAACCTAGAGTCAATGGAGTTGCTGCCATTACAATTAAAGAGGGTGATGAATTATTAGAGGCAAAATTAACTAATGGTCAAAGCCAAATTATATTAGCGGTTAAATCTGGAAAATTAGTTCGATTTGAAGAGACTAAAACCCGTCCAATGGGAAGAACTGCTTCCGGAGTTCGTGGAATTACACTTAAGGATGATTCAGATGAAGTAATTGGCATGGTTACTGTAAATGATATGAATAGTGAGATATTAGTTGTTGCCGAAAACGGATATGGAAAACGATCTAGTTTAGACGAATATCGTATTACGAATCGCGGTGGTAAGGGAGTTAAAACACTCAATATTACTGAAAAAACAGGTAAATTGATTTCTATAAATGCAGTAACTGATGCAGATGATTTAATGATTATCAATAAATCAGGATTGACCATCCGAATGGCCGTTGAAGACCTTAGAGTAATGGGTCGAGCTACACAAGGTGTGAAATTGATCAATATCAAAGGAAACGATTCTATTGCAGCTGTAACAAAAGTTATGAAAGATGATGTGGCTGAAGTAGTCTTAGATGAAGATGGAAACATTATCGAAAATGAAACTATAGAGAGAGTTAAACCCGTTTTAGAAGTACTGGAAGACGAAGGATCGGAAGAGGATGAAGACGAGGACGAAACCGAAGAAGATGAGGCAGATGACGAGTCAGATGTAGAAGATGACGAAGACGAATTATAAAAAATAGAAATTTAAGAATCATTATTAAACAAAAATAGAATAGTATGAAAGGTAAATATGTATTACTAGCATCAACAATATTGATATCAGTAGCTACTTTTGCACAAAAAGATCAAATTAAAGCCGCTGAAAAAGCGTTGAAAGCCGGTAAGTCTCAAGAAGCGGTAACCATATTGATGGAGGCAGAAACGGTGATGGCTAACGCGACAGATAGTGAAAAAGCGCAGTTTTTTTATGTAAAAGGAAATTCTTTATTGGATTTAGCAAACAAGAATATTGATGCTAATACTAATTTTTCTCTTGCTGCAAAAGCATACCAAGATTTAATTGCAGCAGAAAAAACTTCTGGAAAAGTAAAATTTTCAACACAAGCAGCTACTTCAATAACGGACATTAAATACAAATTGATTAACGGTGCTATTGCTGATTCAAAAGCAGAAAAGCATGCAGATGGTGCTAAAAAATTATATGACGCTTATTTGTTAGATAAAAAAGATACAATCAATTTGTATTACGCTGCCTCTACTTATGTAAATGCTAATAATTATGATGTAGCTCTTAAGCTGTATGATGATCTTAAAACCTTAAACTATTCAGGAAAAGGAACAAGCTATTTTGCAGTTAATAAATTAACGACTCAGGAAGACTTTTTCAATACTTTACAAGAAAGAGACAGAATGGTAA
>JAYTBZ010000257.1:0-3400 GCA_043736705.1 Flavobacterium sp.
CAACTATTATAGTGGGTATATTTATTTGAGCGGTAAAGATAAATAATAAAAAGTAAAGTATTTCTATAGCCTAAGTATTTAAGAGTACTTTATTGTTTGAGGTTGTTATTCTATGTTTTTTTAAATAAAAGAAAGGCAACAACGTATTCGCTATTGCCTTTCTTTTAAAATCCAAGATGCTAAGTTTTGAAACTAATACTTAGACCTTTTTCTAACAACGTTACCTTGCGTTGTAAATTGGTATCGCTGTTTTTATAATTTGCACAGCACGAATTAAATCTTCTTTCTTTAGTACGTAAGCAATTCGAACTTGATTCAAACCCATTCCAGGAGTAGAGTAAAAACCTGCTGCTGGAGCTACCATTACGGTTTCTCCATTTAAATCATAGGTTTCTAATAGCCATTGTGCAAAATCATCAGCATTTTCAACTGGAAGTTGTGCAATACAATAAAATGCACCTTTGGGTTTGGATACTACAACACCTTCAATTTTATTCAACTCAGTTACTAAAGTATCTCTTCGTTCTCTATATTCTGAAATCACTTCGTCAAAATAACTTTGTGGAGTGTCTAATGCCGCTTCACTAGCAATTTGTTCAATGGTGGGTGGGCTTAGTCTTGCTTGCGCAAATTTCATTGCTGCTCCCATCACTTCTTTATTTTTGGAGACAATACATCCAATTCTTGCACCGCACATGCTGTATCTTTTAGAAACCGAATCAATCATAATAGCGTGTTCTTCTAGTCCAGGAACATTCATAACTGAATAATGAATGTCGCCATCATAGGTGAATTCACGATATACTTCATCAGAAATTAAGAACAAATCATGTTTTTTAACTAAAGCGGCCAATTGCATAATTTCCTCTTTTGAATATAAATACCCAGTTGGATTTCCTGGATTACAAATCAAGATTGCCTTTGTTTTTGGAGTAATTAGTTTTTCAAAATCAGCTACTGCTGGCAAAGCAAATCCAGTTTCAATCGTTGAAATTACAGGAACTACAATAACTCCTGAGGCAGTTGAAAATCCATTGT
Organism: Flavobacterium sp.; assembly: GCA_043736705.1. Classification (GTDB taxonomy): domain Bacteria; phylum Bacteroidota; class Bacteroidia; order Flavobacteriales; family Flavobacteriaceae; genus Flavobacterium. The sequence goes on from JAYTBZ010000257.1 coordinate 1,039, forward strand.
AATTTGCATAAAAAGGTTCTGGTATGATGATTTCATCGCCTTGATCCATAGTGCTTCCCATTGCAAACATTAACGCTTCAGATCCACCCGTAGTGATAATTATATCTTCCTTGTTTATCGAAACACCTTGCTTAATGTAAGAAGCAGATAATTTTGTTCTATAGCTTTCGTTTCCTGCTGAGTGGCTGTATTCTAATATAGTTAAATCAATATTTTTAACAGCTTTCATTGCAACCTCGGGTGTTTTAATATCCGGTTGGCCAATGTTCAAATGATATACTTTATTTCCTTTTTTCTTTGCGATTTCTGAGTAAGGAACCAATTTTCGGATTGGTGATTCTGGCATTTGTGTGCCTTTGATAGATATTTTTGGCATAGTACTATAATTATTGAATTGCAAATTTGCGATTTTTTTTCCAAATGTATTACAATCAAAACGAGTATATATTGTTAAAACTGCAGTTTTGATATAATTTTTTTAGTATTTTTATATCAAAGATTAACAATGAAAAAAACATTAGTAACAATTCTCATCTACCTATTTTTTTGCCCTGTTTTTGCTCAAGAAGGATTTCAGTTTGAAAATGGCGTAAATAAAATCAGCATCCCATTTAAATTGATTAACAATTTAGTTTTTTTACCTATAAAAGTAAATGGTGTAGAGCTAAATTTTCTTTTGGATACTGGTGTTGCTGAAACTATATTATTTAGTTTAGAAGACAAAAAAGAAGTCCGTTTTCTTAATACAGAAAGAATTTTACTAAAAGGATTGGGCAGTCAAGAAGCAGTAGAGGGTTTGAAATCTACTAATAACCTTTTGGAATTTGGTGCCATGAAATTTCGGAATCATATGCTTTATATTATTTTAGATCCCGAATTTAATTTATCATCTCATGTAGGAATTCCAGTTAACGGTATTATTGGCTATCAGTTTTTCCGAAATTATTTAGTTGAAGTCAATTACAGCAAAAAGAAAGTTGTAGTGTATAGAGAAACTGAAAAAAATCGACTAAAAATTGAAAAAAACTATAAAAAAATACCAATTTCTGTAGAAAAGTCTAAACCATATATACAAAGTACCATCGTTCAAGACAATAAGGAAATACCAGTAAAATTATTGATAGACATAGGAAATAGTGATGCTTTATGGCTATTTCAAGATCGATCCGAATTGATTAAAGTGCCTACCAAGAATTTTGAAGATTTTCTGGGCAGGGGATTTAGTGGTGATGTGAAAGGGAAAAGAGCTTTAATAAGTAAATTTAAAATGACAGATTTTGAATTTAATGATCCTGTGGTTGCTTTTCCGGATTCAGTTTCAATTAAAAATGTTAATATGGTTAAAGACCGCAAAGGCTCCGTAGGAGGTGAGGTCATGAAGCGATTTACAGTAGTTTTTGATTATAAAAATAATCAAATGTATTTAAAAAAGAACGGGAATTATAATACGCCTTTTAGCTATAATAAATGTGGTGTAGAAATTCAACAAAATGGTTTGCAATGGGTTCAGGAAACCGTACGAATGGAGACAGTGCCACTATCTAAACAGGACAATGAGTCGGGCGGAATTAGAGTTTACACGAATGAATTTAAATATAAGTTTCAATTAAAGCCTATTTATGAGATTGCTTATGTTCGCCCAAATTCTCCAGCAGCAATTGCGGGCTTACAAAAAGGGGATGTGATCATAACGATTAATAATAATCCAACATACAAGCGAACTTTACAAGAAATCAATGCTCTTTTTAAAACCGAAGAGGAAAAACGAATCACTTTAGAAGTTGAACGTAAAAGCGAAATTTTGAAATTTAATTTTCAGTTGTACAATATTTTGTAAAAAAAATACTTTTGGTAGAATTGTCCAAAAGCATTTTAATTCTTAGTTAAAACTTAATTTAATCCGAAATAACTTCACCCTTTATTTTAAGAGCAACTCTGCCGTCTTCATAATTTACCGCATTTGACTCTACTGTTAGGGTTTTTCTGATTGGTCCAAGTGCCATATTATATTTTACTGTTATTTTTCCTTTTTTTCCGGGTAGAATTGGTTCATCCGGTTTGGTAGGAACTGTGCAGCCACAAGTAGAAAGTACATTAGTAATTATTAATGGTGCATCACCGGTATTTGTGAAGATAAAATCACGAGAGCCGTTCCCATTCTTGTTAATTTTTCCATAATCGATTGTATTGTCTTTGGCTTCAAATTCAATTTTTGGACCATTTTGCGCAAAACCAATAGTGCTGATTAATGCGAATGCGACTAGAGCTATTGTTTTTTTCATTTCCTAAATATTTAAATTCATTAAGTAAATTTACATCCTTTTAATTTACGTACAAATATTTTTTTCGCTTTTTATAGTGT
>JAYTBZ010000258.1:0-3385 GCA_043736705.1 Flavobacterium sp.
TGTTCTTTTTTCGGGTAAAAAAAATGAAGTCCTAAAATTATCCAGCATCACCGCTAATTTAACTACGAATAATGCTCGTGAAGTATTTTCTAGAGTTCCGGGAGTTACCGTTTGGGAAAATGACGGATCTGGAATTCAAATTAATATTGGAGTTCGCGGATTAAGTCCTAATAGAAGTTGGGAATTAAACACCAGACAAAACGGATATGATATTTCATCTGACGTTTTTGGTTATCCTGAAGCGTATTACAATCCGCCATTAGAAGCAGTTGAAACAATTGAACTCGTTCGTGGAGGCGCATCTTTGCAATTTGGACCACAATTTGGAGGAATGGTAAATTATGTACTAAAACGTGAAGACAAAAAAGCATTCACATTTGAAACGCAAAATACGATAGGGAGCTACAACTTAATGAGCAGCTACAATGCCATTGGAGGAAAAATCAATAAATTTTCATACTACGCCTATAATCACTCCAGAAGTGCTGATGGATGGAGAGATAACGGAAGATACAAAGTAAGAAACTCGCACGTGTTTTTAGAATATGCTTTTTCAGAAAACACTAAGTTGTCTGCTGAATACACCAATATGGATTACGCCATGCAGCAATCAGGCGGTTTGACTGACGATCAGTTTAAAGCTAATTCGAGACAATCGTTTCGCGAAAGAAACTGGTTAGGTACGCCATGGAACTTGTTAGCATTAAACTTTGACACTAAAATCAGTGACCGTTTACGTTCAAACACCAAAGTTTTTGGATTGTTAGGGGAAAGAAATAGCGTTGGTTTTGTAGCCACTCCAAATACTCCAGACGCTATTAATTCAACAACTGATGATTATGCAAACAGAAGAGTAGACCGAGATTTTTATAAAAACTATGGTATTGAAAACAGAAACATCTATCAGTACAACATTGGGAAAACTCAAAACAACGTAGCTTTTGGAGCTCGTTACTATACTGCTGAAACACAAAGACAACAACAAGGAAAAGGCACAACAAGATCTGATTTCGATTTATCAATTGAAGGCAAATACCCTAGAGACCTTACTTTCACCACTGAGAACATCGCATTATTCGTTGAAAATCAATTTAAAGTAACTCCAAAATTTAGTGTAACACCAGGAGTTCGATATGAATATATTTCCTCAAACGGAAGCGGAAGATTTGGAGTAAGTTCTGGCTCAGATGTCCCTTTTGAAAACAAAACCATTACGCGCAACCAACCGTTATTTGGAATTGGAATGGAATATAAAATGGGTACTACAAATGTATATGCCAACATAACACAAGCGTACAGACCTGTATTATTCTCTGATATTACGCCACCAGCAGTTACTGACGTAATTGATCCAAACTTAAAAGATGCTAGCGGATACAATGCTGATTTAGGATATAGAGGGACATTTAAAAACTATCTAAACTTTGATTTTAGCTTATTTTATCTTAGCTACAACAATAGAATTGGAGGTATAAGTCAGTACAGAAATGACGATCCAAGTCAGGGTACTTTTATTTATAGAACCAACTTAGGCGAGACCGTTAATAAAGGAATTGAAGGTTTTGTAAATCTAAATGTAACGCGTTTATTTGATGTTGATGCTTTGTATGGCAATGTGGATATTTTTGCAACGGTAAGTTTCATTGATTCAAGATATACCGATTTCAAATTTAATTCTACATCAGGAACGGCACCAAACGTGGTAATTACAGCAAATAATTTGGCTGGAAAACGAGTAGAAAATGCACCGAGATACATCCATAATTTTGGTATCAGTTGGAGCAAAAACCAATTTTCTACGACCTTACAATACAAAACATCAGGAAAAATTTATACCGATGCCAATAATACAACTACACCATCAGCAAACGGAGTAATAGGTTTGTTAGAAGGGTATACTGTAATGGATTTGTCAGCTGAATATAAATTCCTAAAAAATTACAATCTTAGATCTGGAATTAATAACCTAACTGATGAGACCTACGCAACTAGAAGAGCTGGAGGTTACCCGGGTCCAGGTATTTTACCAGGCGAAGGAAGAACATTCTTTATATCTGTTGGAGCAAAATTCTAACTATATAACGAACTCATTTTATAACAAAATAGGATAAAAACAATTTACTAGATGTACCTTAAAAATTGTATTTCCTTTAACTCAAAAAAGCAACCTTAATCGGTTGCTTTTTGTTATTTTTACAGTATGGATTTTCAAGAAATTTTAGCTTTTAGTGCGCTTGCCATAGCATTGGGTTTTCTCATTAAAAAATTCTTTTTTAAAAAGAAAAAATCTGGTAGCAATTGCGGAAATGGAGATTGTGGTTGTAGTTAATCTTATTTCAAATACGAAACTTTAACAAAGTATTTTTTCTTATCGATCGGCGTATCCTTACTTGGATAAGGCAACACTTGAACACTTTTTAGATTTTTTTGGTTGTTTGGCAAATATTTACAAAACCATAGCTTGTTTTCTTCTTGATTTTTCATGGAAAAAACCATGGTGTTATCCTCAACTAATTTTGCATCTTTATATACCGAAATTAATGCTGTGGCCTCTCCTGTCCATATACAGTTTAGTCCGTCTGGACAACGAGAATCAGACACTACTTCTTTTAAAATTAAAGTAAATCCCTTTTTTTTGAGACACTTTTTTTGAGTGATTTTTGCAAAAGAAACTTTCTCTGCGGCTATTTGTGAAAAACTAAATGTATAAAATAATAAAAATGAGAACAATACTATATTTTTCATAACCAACTATTTTAAATAATTAACCCAAAGATAGGCCAAATATACTATGTTACCTTCACAAAAAGATTACTGGCAATTTTATTAGAAATAGACAAATCTCGATTGTCAATTTTAATTTTCAATGACAAATCGAAACTTTCCTTTCCAATGATTTCAATTTTAGAACCCAACGCAATGCCTTGTTTGTCTAAATATTTTAAAAATTCTGACGAAGTGTCTTTAACGCCTACACAAATCCCTGCTTGGTTTTCGTGCAACTCCGAGAGCAATTGCTTTTCGATCTTAACAATTTGCCCATTGGCATCAGGAATAGGATCTCCATGCGGATCTTCGGTTGGATTACCCAGAAAATCATCTAATTTGTTGATTAGTTTTTCTGATTTAATGTGTTCCAGTTGTTCTGCAATATCATGAACCTCATCCCAGGAAAAATCTAGCTTATCAACTAAAAAAACTTCCCAAAGACGGTGCTTACGCACAATCATTTTTGCGGCTATTTTTCCATGATCTGTCAAGGAAACACCTTGATATTTTTTATAATTCACTAAGTCTTTTTCGGCTAATTTCTTGAGCATATCAGTCACTGACGAAGCTTTGGTTTCCATTTTTTCGGCAATCGCATTCGTACTTATTTCTGAAT
>JAYTBZ010000259.1:0-7377 GCA_043736705.1 Flavobacterium sp.
AGTAAACAAAGCGGGACTGGTTGATATTGTTGGGGCAGCTGGAGAACAAAACATACAAGGGGAAGACCAACAAAAATTGGATGTTTACGCTAATGAAGTATTTATTCAAACACTCATTAATCGTGAAATTGTATGTGGGATTGCCTCTGAAGAAAATGATGATTTTATCACAGTAGAAGGAAGCGATAACAGTCATAATAACAAATATGTGGTCTTGATGGATCCGCTTGACGGCTCCTCAAATATTGATGTTAATGTTTCTGTGGGAACAATATTTTCAGTGTATAGGAGAGTAACGCCAATAGGAACTCCGGTTACTCTTGAAGATTTTTTGCAACCGGGAATCAATCAGGTTGCTGCGGGGTATGTGATTTACGGAACTTCCACTATGTTAGTGTATACAACGGGTCATGGAGTTAATGGATTTACATTGAACCCTGCTATTGGAACTTTTTATCTATCGCACCCTAAAATGCAATTCCCAACAGACGGTCATATTTATTCGATAAATGAAGGGAATTATGTTCATTTTCCGCAAGGGGTGAAAGATTACATAAAATATTGTCAGTTAGAAGAAGGAGACAGGCCTTATACTTCAAGATACATAGGAAGTCTGGTTTCAGATATTCACAGAAATATGATTAAAGGTGGGATTTATTTGTATCCAACCAGCTCTAAAGCTGCAAAAGGTAAATTACGATTGTTGTATGAATGCAATCCGTTAGCTTTTATTACGGAACAAGCTGGAGGAAAAGCTTCGGATGGTTTCAATAGAATCATGGAGATTGAACCTACAGAATTGCATGAAAGAGTGCCGTTCTTTTGTGGAAGTTACAACATGGTTGAAAAAGCAGAAGAATTCATGCACAAAGCAAAATTAAGTAAATACTAAAATAAAGGTTTAATACAAAAACCTCTGCCCATAGAAAAAGCCCCAAAAGTTAGATACTATTTGGGGCTTTTTTATGCTTTGGAATTACTTATTCATGTTTTGCATTTCGAAAAGGAAAGTGTCTAAGTCTACTTTTTTGTCCACTAGCGTAAGGGCTTTGTGCACAATATAATTTACATTTTCAGCATTGAAACCAAGTGCCACTCCAATTTTTCTTAACAATAACTCTTGTGTATCACCAAGTTGGTGATCTACATGCACCATTCGTGCTAAATCAAATAAACGTTCTAGTTTTTGCTCGTGCAAATAAGGAGGGTTTATAGGATATTTTAAAGGGTTTTCTAAAATTTCTTCATATTCTGCTGGAGAAATTTCCAATCGAACAGCCAGTTTGTCTAAAAATAGTTTCTCTTCTGGAGCAAACTTATCGTCAGCAAGCGCTACACGAACAATAGCTGAAAAATGACCTTTATTCCTTTGTTTGAATTCGCTATCAAATAAATCTGAAAATGACATAATTGTTGTTTTTTTATCTTACAAAGATAAATCTATTTTTAAATTAATGATTTTAAATTTTTTAAATTTTTTTGTAGAATTGATCTCAGTTGAATTGCATTTATTTTAAATAATGAAATTACTCATTTTCAAAATTAATCGTAAGTTTACAAACCTTATATCAACCTAATATTGTAACCATGTCAGAATTTTGGATTTACTTTCAAATCGGATTAAAACACGTTTTAGACATACATGCCTACGACCATGTTTTGTTTTTAATAGCATTAGCGATCCCTTTTACTTTTAAAGATTGGAAAAGAATTGTCCTTCTAGTAACCCTATTTACCATTGGACACACGATGGCTTTGTTGCTTTCTGTTTTTGGAATAATTGCGATTAAAGTAAATGTTGTAGAATTATTAATTCCGATAACAATCCTAATAACAGCCTTGTTCAATCTTTTTACAGCGGGAAAATCTGGTAAAAAAGAAAGTATAAATTTGGTTTTTTTTATCACACTATTTTTTGGAATAATTCATGGATTGGGTTTTTCAAATTATTTCAAATCGATTTTAGGAGGTGATACAACCTCAAAAATATTGCCGCTATCAGAGTTCGCATTGGGTATTGAAGCAGCACAAATTGTTGTTGTTTTTGTAGTTTTGATATTGTCCTATGTAGTTCAAACCATTTTTAGATTCTCCAAACGCGATTGGACTCTAGTAATGTCAGCCTTTATAATAGGAGTAGTAATTCCTTTAATTATTCAAAGTGAAATCTGGATCAGATAAAATGAGTGAAAAAAAATTGAATAAATACGATAAAGCGTATTTAAGGATTGCAAAAGAATGGAGTTTATTATCGTATTGCAAACGAAAGCAAGTGGGCGCAATTATTGTGCGGGACCGCATGATAATTTCTGATGGGTATAACGGAACTCCAAGCGGTTTTGAAAATTGCTGTGAAGATGCGGAAGGTTTAACGCGTTGGGATGTTTTGCATGCTGAGGCAAATGCCATTCTTAAAGTAGCGCGATCTACCCAGTCCTGTGAGGGAGCAACGTTGTATATTACACTTTCGCCTTGTAAAGAATGCAGCAAATTAATTCATCAATCTGGAATAAAAAGAGTGGTTTATCATAATGGGTATCGCGATGATTCGGGGATTCAATTCTTAATAAAAGCAGGAGTAGAGGTGGAGCATATTCCAGTATTAGAAGAATAAAATGGTGTCTTAACATGAAAAATAATCTAAAATATTTGCCCATTTTAATTTTTGCAACGCTCGCTCTGGGTTTTGTGTTGGGTGGAATGTTGAATTTTCCTAATGTTGCTGACTTTTCAAATAGAAATAATTCGAGAAGCAAGCTCAATAAACTCATTGATTTTATAGACAATGAATACGTCGATAATGTCAATACAGATTCGATTGTAAACTTAACAGTAGATAATATTTTGGCGCAGCTTGATCCCCATTCTGTTTATATTCCGCCGAGTGACCAACTGGAGGTGGCTGAAAGCATGCAAGGAAATTTCGTGGGAATAGGCGTGAACTTTTACATGTACAACGATTCGGTTGCGGTTATCAAACCAGTAGAGAATGGCCCTTCGGCAAAAGCTGGAATAAAAGCTGGAGACCGTATTTTGTATGCCGATAGAACGAAATTATTTGGGCGTAAACTGCCAAGTGATAGTTTATTTTCTAAACTAAAAGGAACTGTAGGTTCAGATATTGAACTTACTATATTCAGAAAATCGGAAGGAAAGAAACTTAAAATAAAAATAAAAAGGGATGTCATTCCGCTTAAAAGTGTAGATGTTGCCTTGTTGTTGAGCAATAAAACGGGATATATAAAAATAAATAGATTTGCAGAAACCACTTATAGAGAATTTATGGCAGGTTTGGCTAAACTCAAAAAACAAGGTGCACAATCACTTGTAATTGATGTACGCGATAATGGTGGTGGTTATATGGAAGAAGCGATTGCTATTGCCGATGAATTATTAATGGATAAACAATTGATCGTTTTTACCAAAAATAAAAATGGGAAGATAGACAAGACATTTGCAACCAAAAAAGGCAGTTTTGAAAAAGGAAATGTATTTGTTTTAATAAACGAAAATAGCGCTTCGGCCAGTGAAATTCTTGCAGGAGCCATTCAAGATAATGATCGAGGAACCATAGTGGGGCGTCGTTCTTTTGGAAAAGGATTGGTACAGCGGGAAATGGATTTTGCAGATGGTTCAGCGGTTCGATTGACCATTGCAAGGTATTACACGCCAACAGGACGTTCTATTCAAAAACCCTATTCGAAAGGCAATGAGGATTACTTTAAGGAATCAGAGTCTCGTTTTGGCAATGGAGAATTGTATGAAAAAGATAGTATTAAAGTTGCTGACACATTAAAATTCAAGACAAAAAAGGGTAAAATTGTATACGGCGGTGGCGGAATAGTGCCTGATGTTTTTGTGCCTCTTGAAGTAGAGCATGGTAATGAAAGTACGGCTTATTTACTGCAGTCAGGAATTCTGGGTAATTTTGTTTTTGTACAATTAGACAAAAACAGAAGCGCTTTTAATGGCCTTACCTTTGAACAATTTAAAATAAAAATGAATCAAACCGATGTGTATTTTAATTTGTTTCAGAAATTTATTTTAGGAAACGGTTTGGATTTGAATTTCGGAAAAAGCAAATCGTTAGTCAAAAGATACTTGGCTGCAGAATTTGCTCGACAGTTGTATGGGGAAACCTATTATTATCAAATTATTTTGAAAGAAGACGCGATGATTAAGGCAACGATTAAATAACGTCTATCTCATTTTTCTCAAATAGGCATAAATAAAATTCTAAGTGATTGTGTATGCCTTGAATACGCTATAAGGTTTTTGATAATTATTACCAACTAATCCCCTAATTATGGTATTGTTTAAAAATGCGTTTAAAAGCGAAGAATTTTATTGTGGGGTGAAGATGCCGATTTTTTGTTAGTGACAAAGAATTTGTTTTTTGCAGAACCCAATACGAGTGAGCATTATATTCCCTAAGCTCCTCCACCAATTACTTAGAATATCAAACACTTTTACAGTTGCTCGTTTGATTTCTCTTCAATTTTTTTTGCAGTCTTTAAGATTAGAAGAATTAAAACAGCGCACAAAGAAGCAGCAATTCCAATAAAAGCAACTACACTATCTCCTTGAAATGGATTTTTAAAATCCAATAAAGTAACATTAAATATGATTAGCGCTACTGATAAAAACACCAAGATGTTAGTAAAAATTTTCATAGTATGTTTTTGTTTTTTAAGGTAAAAAAAATCAATCGAAAATCGAATTTTCTTTTACAATTTTCTTAGGGAGTAAATTTATAAAAATTTATTTTAGAGGAACAAACCTTTAACATTCGCGGCGAATAATTTAACAGCTATTGCCAGAAGTACGACTCCAAATGTCTTTCGGATCACTCCAAGCCCATTCTCTCCAAGTATTTTTTCGATTTTAGACGATGATTTCAGTACAATGTATACGAGGATAATATTCAAAAATATAGCAATAACAATGTTTATAGTTGAAAACTGAGATCGTAAGGAAAGTAAAGTTGTCATTGTTCCCGCTCCAGCAATTAGTGGGAATGCCAATGGGACAATAGAAGCAGAGCTCGCCTCCTCATCACGGTAAATACGGATGCCTAAAATCATTTCGAGTGCCAAAAAGAATAACACAAAAGAACCAGCAACGGCAAAAGAGTTTACATCAATACCTATTAAATTCAATAATTCTTCTCCCACAAAAAGGAAAACAATCATAATGATACCGGCTACGATAGACGCTTTTTCAGATTCAATATGACCATGCTTTGATCTTAAATCAACAATAATAGGAATAGTTCCTACGATATCAATTACTGCAAAAAGCACCATTCCAACCGTGATTATTTCTCTAAAATCGATATTAAACATAGTTTTTTGTTTGCAAAGTTACGATTTTCACTAGATTTTTGATAACAATTACATTTTATTACACTAATTCTGATTCCTTTTTTTAGAGACTGTTTTTTTGGCTAAATCGTGACTTATAGAATTTCCTTAATGCTTACTATTATTGGGTTGTGTGCTATTGTAATTCAATTTTTTTTCTAGTTTTTTTAAAAGTTAAAGTTAGTTTATACCCAGAAATTTACACCTTACTTTGATTACCTTTGCTCTTTATAATCTCACTACCCCAAAAGAATGTTTCAATTAGGAAAAACCATCGTCTCAGAAGACATACTCGGAAAAGATTTTGTTTGTAATTTGTCAGCCTGTAAAGGTGCTTGTTGCGTTGATGGCGATGCAGGTGCTCCATTAAGCGTGGAGGAAACCAAAATCTTAGAAGAAATTTATCCTAAGGTAAAACCATTTTTACGCAAACAAGGCATTGCTGCTATTGAAGCACAAGGAACCTGGACAGTAGGAACTGATGGTGATCTTGAAACACCACTTATTGATAATAAAGATTGTGCTTATGTCATTTTTGATGGCAAAACCGCTTTGTGTGGGATTGAGCAAGCCTACAATCAAGGCATAATCGATTGGAAAAAACCCGTTTCTTGTCATTTGTACCCTATACGTGTAAAAGATTTTACAGAGTTTGCTGCCGTAAATTATGACAAATGGGATATTTGTGATCCTGCCTGTTCCTTAGGTCAGGAATTAGAAGTTCCCGTTTATAAATTTGTCAAAGAAGCCTTGGTTAGAAAATTTGGCGAGGACTGGTACGCAGAGTTAGAAACGGTTGCAGAGGAGTATAAAAACAATTCAAAATACAAAAAATAGTTCTTTTTTCTATTTTTTAAATCCTATATTTTACGGTACTTAAGAGTATTTTTTGAATTATAAGACACTGGCTTACAGTTTTTTATAATTTATAAAATTCCGTTGACTTTTTTTTCTCTTTGTTAAAAACTAGCAACGATTGTGGATAAGTTTGACTTTTAATTCCGGCAATATTTCACAACCTTTGTAATCCGCATATTTCACAAAATTGCGTTATAATTTTAAAAAAACAAACTACTATAATGGCACAAGTTGAACCAATTTTACAAGAGAATAAAAATCGTTTCGTAATTTTTCCAATTAAACACCATGATATTTGGGAATTTTATAAAAGTATGGAAGCCAGTTTCTGGACTGCTGAAGAGATCGATTTGTCCCAAGATTTGAATGACTGGAATAACAAACTTTCGGATGAGGAACGCTATTTCGTAAAACACATATTGGCATTCTTCGCTGCATCAGACGGAATTGTAAACGAAAATTTAGCGGAGAATTTTGTAAATGAAGTACAATATGCAGAGGCGAAATTCTTTTACGGTTTTCAGATTATGATGGAAAACATTCATAGCGAAACGTATTCGTTATTGATTGATACGTATGTAAAAGACGAAGCAGAGAAAGATGAATTGTTTAACGCTTTAGAAGTTTTTCCAGCTATCAAGAAAAAAGCGGACTGGGCTTTGAAATGGATCGAATCCGATTCATTTGCAGAACGTTTGATTGCTTTTGCAGCGGTAGAAGGAATTTTCTTTTCAGGTGCATTTTGTTCTATTTATTGGTTGAAAAAACGTGGATTGATGCCAGGGTTAACCTTTTCTAATGAGTTAATTTCTCGTGATGAAGGGGTGCATTGTGATTTTGCGGTGCATTTACACAACCACCACTTGGTTAATAAAGTTCCAAAAGAAAGAATTAGAAGCATTATTGTAGATGCTTTGAATATTGAGAGAGAATTTATCACTGAATCACTTCCGGTTTCTCTAATAGGAATGAATGCCGTTTTAATGACACAATATTTAGAATTTGTTGCGGATCGTTTGTTGGTAGAATTAGGTTGTGACAGAGAATATAATACTTCAAATCCTTTTGATTTTATGGATATGATTTCATTGCAAGGAAAAACCAATTTCTTTGAGAAAAAAGTAGCTGAATACCAAAAAGCAGGTGTGATGAACAC
>JAYTBZ010000260.1:0-7376 GCA_043736705.1 Flavobacterium sp.
GCAAAATAATAGGAGTTCCATTTTATAATCATTAAAATCTTTGTTTCTTTGTGAAAATAGTCCCAAATGATACAGGCCAAAAACTTACATAAATATTACGATCAACTTCATGTTTTAAAAGGAGTTGATTTAAACATTCAAAAAGGAGAAATTGTTTCTATCGTAGGTGCCTCCGGAGCAGGAAAAACTACGCTATTGCAAATTTTAGGAACCTTAGACAAACCCACTGTTGAAAGCGGAATTGAGTTGCGCATCAACAATGAGGATATTTTGACTATGAATGACAAGACCTTGTCTAAATTTAGAAATCTAAATTTAGGTTTTATATTTCAATTTCATCAGCTACTACCCGAATTTACCGCTCTAGAAAACGTATGCATCCCAGCTTTTATTGCAAACAAATCTAAGGAAGAAACAGAAGTTGAAGCAAAGAAATTATTAACATATCTTGGTCTTTCGCACCGATTGAATCACAAACCCAATGAACTTTCTGGGGGTGAGCAACAGCGCGTAGCCGTGGCACGAGCACTTATTAACAAACCAGCAATCATTTTTGCAGATGAACCTTCAGGAAATCTGGATACTGCATCGGCAGAAAATTTGCATCAACTCTTTTTCAAATTACGAGATGAGCTCGGACAAACTTTTGTCATTGTAACCCACAACGAGGAACTAGCCAATATGGCCGACCGAAAGCTAGTCATGGTAGATGGTTTAATTAGTAATTAGGAGCTATTTCCAGCTATACACTGTATCTTTTTATTTTTGAAAATAAAAATAAAAAGGATGCCGTTACTATCTGGGCTACAACTTAAATAAACAATAAAAATCGTTTTAAACTACCTTGATATTAAGGTCCTTTCCTGTATGAATATATCAGAGCTTAAAGATTTTCTGGACGAAAAAGTGCTGCAATACAACACCCTCGATTTCATAGAAAGTGATCCCGTACAAATTCCGCATTTATTTACCCAAAAAGAAGATATTGAAATTGCAGGTTTTTTAAGCGCCACTATTGCATGGGGAAATCGCAAAATGATCATTAAAAACTCGCATAAAATGATGGATTTAATGGGAAATGCACCATATGATTTTGTTATGTCGTATTCTGACGCGGATCTGCAACGCTTAGACACTTTTGTTCACCGAACTTTTAACGGAATCGATTTTGCTACTTTTATCAGGAGCTTAAAAAATATTTATGAAAACCATAATGGCTTAGAATCCATATTTGCCCAAAATAAAGAAACAGCAACTATGCAAAAAAGCATTAGCGAATTTAAAAAGATATTCTTTGAAATTCCCCATGAATATCGGACTCAAAAACACGTTTCAGACCCTTTGAACAATTCAGCAGCCAAACGAATCAATATGTACTTAAGATGGATGGTTCGCCAAGATACTGCTGGTGTCGATTTAGGAATTTGGAAAAGTATCGCTCCTGCTGCTTTGTCCTGCCCTTTGGATGTGCATTCCGGAAACGTAGCTCGGAAATTAGGATTGCTGACAAGAAAGCAAAATGATGGTAAAGCGTTAACCGAATTGGACTTAAAACTTCGCCAGTTTGAACCTTCGGATCCCGCAAAATATGATTTTGCGTTATTTGGATTAGGTGTTTTTGAAGGATTTTAAAAACTGATTATGATGCAAAAATTGAAAGTAATGTTGCGGTAAATTAAAACCGATTATAAGCTGTTTTTTTATCTTTCAATCTAATTGAAATAAGCACTTCCTCATTAAATACAGTAGCTCAGACCCTTTCGACAACAACAATCCCAGCAACAAATGCAAGTATCCTCATAAAAAACGTATCTTTGCACAAAATTTAAGCAAATGAGCACTTTCGAACAATTCAATCTCCCTAAATCCGTCCAAAAAGCAATCGACGATTTAGGATTTACTTCTCCAACTCCTATCCAAGAAAAAACTTTTTCTGTGATAATGTCAGGAAGGGATATGATGGGAATTGCACAAACTGGAACCGGAAAAACTTTTGCCTATCTTTTGCCTTTATTAAAATTATATAAATTTACCCCGGGACATACACCTAAAATCGTAATTCTGGTTCCTACACGTGAGCTTGTCGTGCAAGTTGTTGAAGAGGTAGAAAAACTTACAAAATACATGTCCGTTCGCACCGTTGGTATTTTTGGTGGTGTTAACATAAATACACAAAAAACAGTCGTGTATCAAGGTTGCGACATACTGGTGGGAACTCCCGGAAGAATCATGGATTTAACATTAGACAATGTGATTCGTTTTGAGGACATGCAAAAGTTAGTAATTGATGAGTTCGATGAAATGCTGAATTTAGGGTTTAGAACCCAATTGACCGCTATCTTGGCTATGATGCCAAAAAAGCGTCAAAACATTCTTTTTTCAGCAACAATGACAGATGAAGTAGATGCTATTTTGAATGATTATTTTGATTATCCCGAAGAAGTTACCCTTTCGGCATCTGGAACACCATTAGAAAACATCAAACAAATCACCTATAATGTTCCGAATTTCAATACCAAAGTTAATTTATTAAAATACCTATTAGAATCTAACGAAGACATGAGCCGCGTTTTGGTTTTTGTTAATAACAAGAAGATTTCAGATATGCTACACGAGCGTATCGAAGAGGATTTTGATGGTCAATTCGGTGTCATTCACTCCAATAAATCACAAAATTATCGTTTGAGTACGATGGCATCGTTCCAAGAAGGAAATCTTCGTGGTTTGATTACTACAGATATTATGGCTAGAGGTTTAGATATTTCTAATATCACGCATGTGGTCAATTTTGAAATGCCAGAAATGCCAGAATTATACATGCACCGTATCGGTAGAACGGGTCGTGCAGATGCAACTGGAACGGCAATCAGTCTTATAGCTCCTCGTGAAGAAGAGTTCAAAGTTGAAGTAGAAGTGCTGATGAATATGGAATTAGCGATTGAGTCCTTTCCACAAACAGTAGAAGTTTCATCAAAACTAATCGAACCTGAAAAAGACAGACAACCTATTAAGTTTTTGATGAAAAAACAAAAACTAGAGGGTGACGGTGCTTTTCAAGAAAAAAGTAAAAAGAATAAAAAAGTCAATTTGGGCGGGCCTGGAGTTACCAAGAAAAAAACGCATGGCTCCGTAAATCGAAACATGCTTAAAACTCGAGATAAAAAGAGAAAAGACAAAAATAAATAAGACTTTCAAAGTTTAAAAATCTAAAATAACAAAAGGGCTAAAATGATATTCATTTTAGCCCTTTTATATTAAATCCTACAACAATTACTTTTTTGTAAAAACCAAACAAACAGGCGCACACAAAGCAATTTTTTTTCCAGTAGCAATGAGTGCTCCGGTAGTTTTATTTCGTTTAAAAATCACTACTTCATTCGTGAATTGATTTGCTATTAAAAGAAAATTTCCTGTTGGATCAATCACAAAATTTCTAGATCCTTTTCCTAAAGTATTGGTATGACCTTGCAGGTATAATTTCCCGTTATTTAGAATTTTAAAAATCGTGATGTTATTTGCCTCGCCTCTATTGGTAGCGTATAAAAATTTACCGTCAGGCGAAATATGAATATCTGCAGCACTAAAAGTTCCTTTGAACTCTTTTGGTAGAATAGTATTTTCCTCTACTTTTTTCAACAATCCGTTCGTATTTCTAAATACTGTTAACGCTCCGTTTAGTTCTTGTAACACATACACAAATTTTCCGTTTTTACTAAATGTCAAATGCCTCGGACCACTCCCGGAAGCCAATGAAATCGTATCTCTTAATTTTAAAACAGTATTTGCTTCTTCAGGAAAATAGGAATACACATATATTTTATCATTCCCTAAATCAGTAGCGAAAACAAACTTTTTATCAGGAGAAAAATGAACCATGTGAACATGCGGACTTTCTTGTCTTTGGGTATTACTTCCTTTACCATAATGCTGCACGACTTGCTTTGCCTCAGCTAAACTTCCATCCTTATTTTTTTCGAAAACTGAAATGCTTCCTCCAGAGTAATTTGCAACAATGACGTTTTTATCGTCATTGATGATGTAACACGGATCAGCTCCTTTTGAATTTTGATTGTTTATTTCATCTAATTTTCCGGTAGTTGAATTGAAACCAAAAGAACTAACGGTACTTGCTGCTCCAAACTCATTTACAGAATATACAAAAGTATTGTCTTTAGAGATCGTTAAAAAACTTGGGTTCACCACATTTTCGGTAGAATTTTTAAAACTAAAATCTCCCGTTTTAGTATTAAAATCATAGGTGTAAATTCCTTTATTTTCACACTTTTGCGTGTAAGTACCAATGAGTAAATTGTAGTTACTTTTTTGTGCACAAACATTCGAAAAAATGAAAATTAATAAAACTATTGCAAAGTGATTTTTCATGTTTATAAATAGTATTTACAGCTAAAATAGACATAATATTGATTGTACCTGTAAATTGTTTATTCCTCAGAAAAATTATAAAAACATCACTTAAAACTGTCAACAAATTTGTATTTTTGACTGTCAAAATTCAATGAACTTCATTGAAAAAATAATTTAGTGAAGTAAACTCAACCTCAGAATGCATTTTAAACATCCCGAAATTTTATACTTTCTGTTCTTATTGATTGTTCCAATTTTGGTTCACTTATTTCAATTACGCCGTTTCAAAAAAGAATATTTCACCAATGTTCGTTTTTTAAAAGCGCTTTCTATTCAAACCAGAAAGAGCTCACAAATAAAGAAATGGTTGCTCCTCACCTGCCGATTACTCCTATTATTGTTTATTATTTTAGCCTTTGCACAACCCTTTTTTGAGTCCAAAGACAGTAAAAATGCCAATAACGAATTGTATATTGTATTGGATAACTCCTTTAGTATGCAAGCAAAAGGAAAAAAAGGCGAATTGCTAAAGAGAGCCGTTCAAGAATTATTGGAAGAAACACCAGAGAATTTAAATTTTTCATTGTTGACTAATTCAGAAAATTACTGGAACACCGATATAAAATCGGTTCGCTCTGCTTTACAAAATTTAAAATACAGTGCCACTCCTTTTCAATTAGATAATATAATCGCCAAAATAAAAGCTCATAAATCGGCTTTTAAGAAAGATATTGTTGTTATTACTGATGCTGTTGGTCTTAATCAAAAACAACTAAAAAATAGTGATGCGATTACGGCTCCTTTATTTGTTATTCCTAAAGCAGAGCAGAAGAACAATGTCTCTATTGATAGTGTTTTCATTAATAAAACAATAGAGGATTTTTATGAGATTACTGTTCAAATATCTGGTTATGGTGATGATTTTAAACCAATTCCCATTTCATTATTCAATGAAAATAAACTCATTGCCAAAACAATAGCAACTTTAGACACCAAGAGGAAAAACCTCAATTTTACAATTCCAAAAAAATCCTTTCATGGTTATTTTTCGATAGTTGATACTGGTTTGAGCTATGATAACACCTTATATTTTAGTATTTCAAAAAAGAAAAAAACTAATGTTATAAGTATTGGAGAACCTGCGAAAAGCAATTTCCTTTCCCGAATTTATACCAATGAAGAATTTAATTTTAACAACTATAATTTAAGTGCTTTAGATTATAATAAATTAGAAGCGCAAGATGCGATTGTAGTGAATGAACTGGATGAAATTCCGCAAGCCTTAGCAACCACTTTAAAATCATTTGTTGAAAAAGGCGGGAATTTAATTGTTATTCCGTCTGTAAAAAGTTCCGTTCCAAACTTGAACACTTTCCTGATCAAATTTGGAAACATTACCTTCAATACTCTAGAAAATAGTGAAAAACTGATTACCAAAATCAATTTCAAGCACCCCATATTCGATAATGTATTTGAAAATAAAGTAACTAATTTTCAATATCCAAAAACAAATAAATCCTTTACATTATCAAGCTCCAGTCCTGCTGCTTTATCGTATCAAGACCAAAGTGTTTTTTTGACAGCAATTGTGAACTCGGTTGCTACAGTTTCAGTTTTTGCAGCGCCTATAAATAGCGAAAATTCAAATTTCCAACAATCACCGCTCATTGTGCCTACTTTTTATAAAATGGCAACGAACAATCAAAATACGGGGATAAATGCTCTAATAATAGGAGATAACAGCCCGCATATAGCAGAAGCTTCATTAAATAAAGATGCAATCTTAACCATTAAAGGAGCAGACGAACAGTTTATACCCATCCAGCAAATTCTGAATAACAAAGTCAAAATGAACTTTTACGATAACCCAATACAAGCCGGGAATTTTAGGGTTTATAACAAGAAAGAATGGATTGAAAACATCAGTTTTAATTACGATAGAACCGAAAGTGATTTGGCTACAGCCAATGAAAATGTAGTGTCAGATTACCAAACAATTGAATCAATTGCTTCACTCTTTGATACTTTACAAACTGACAGGACAGACAATGAAATTTGGAAATGGTTTGTTATCTTTGCACTGTCATTTATACTAATCGAAATGGCAATTATACGGTTTGTCAAGTAACTGTGAAGACTCAATAATTAAAAAATCAACATGAACTTAATCATCAGAAACGCAAAAATTATCGATTCGAAAAGTCCTTTTCACAATAAGACCGTAGATATTTTAATTGTTGATGGGTTAATAAAGAAAATTGGCACTTCCTTACCAAGTTTAGAACATACAGACGAAATACAATTAGATAATTTACACGTATCACAAGGCTGGTTTGACAGCAGCGTTTCGCTAGGAGAACCCGGTTTTGAAGATCGAGAAACTATTGCAAACGGACTTCAGGTTGCTGCCAAAAGTGGTTTTACGGCAATCGCATTGCAACCCAATTCATTCCCAGTAATTGACAATCAATCTCAAGTAAATTTTGTTTTGAATAAAGCACTTGGATTTGCAACCCAACTCTACCCTATTGGTGCATTAACCAAGGAGAGTGCTGGAAAAGATATGGCAGAGTTGTTTGATATGAAAAAAGCAGGAGCAATAGCTTTTGGAGATTATAACAAAAGTTTAGACAATGCAAATTTGCTAAAAATCGCTTTGCAATACGTTCAAGATTTTGATGGATTGATACTCGCTTTTTCACAAGATGAAAATATAAAAGGAAACGGTGTGGCAAATGAGGGAATCGTTTCAACTAGATTAGGATTGAAGGGCATACCAAATCTTGCCGAAGAATTACAAATTGCAAGAAATTTATTTCTGTTGGAATATACAGGAGGAAAATTACACTTTCCAACCATTTCAACCAAAAAATCAGTACAGCTAATCAAAGAGGCTAAAGCCAATGGTCTACACGTTTCATGCAGTGTTGCCGTACATCATTTGGTTTTTACAGATGAAAAACTAGAAGGTTTTGACAGTCGTTATAAAGTTTCGCCTCCATTAAGAGCTG
>JAYTBZ010000261.1:0-7320 GCA_043736705.1 Flavobacterium sp.
GGTGGGTTGGATTATTAGCGGTTTTTCCCTTTTAGTTGGTGGTTTTGGAATTGCCAATATCATGTTTGTTTCGGTGAAAGAGCGAACAAATTTAATTGGTATTCAAAAATCACTAGGTGCCAAAAACAGATTTATATTGTTTCAATTTTTGTTTGAAGCTATAATATTATCCGTGATTGGCGGAATAATTGGTCTTTTACTGGTTTGGATTATTTCTCTTATTTTGACGAAAGCATTAGATTTTGAGTTTGTTTTAAGTTCGGGAAATATTATTCTAGGAACAGGATTAGCCGCAATAATTGGATTAATATCTGGAATATTACCAGCTATTTCTGCTTCAAAACTAGATCCTGTTGAAGCGATTAGAACAGGGATGTAAAAACAGTTGATCTTTCATCTTTTACTCATTTTTTACTTTGATAAAAAAAGCCATCTTTTTTTGCGTGTTATTACTCTCGCTTTTTGGATATGCACAAAATCAGAAGGATACTACCCAGCTTGCTGATCTTGTCTTGACGTATAAAGTTCCTGTAGTAATAGCTTCATTGCCGTTTCAAGTAGTGGTAATATCTGCTGCGCAAATTGATTTTCAGAATTTTCAAAGTACTGCAGATGTCTTATCTAATTCAGGCTCATTGTTTGTTCAGAAATCACAACAAGGCGGTGGGAGTCCATCCATTCGAGGCTTTGAGGCAAGTAGGGTTTTATTGCTAGTAGATGGTGTTCGTATGAATAATTTAATATTTAGAGCTGGACATCTTCAAAACGTTATTACAGTCGATGAGAGTATGCTTGATAATGTAGGTATTTTTTTCGGTCCTGCTTCCACATTATTTGGTAGTGACGCACTTGGCGGTGCGGTTACAATGACTACCAAAAAAGTAAAGTTTTTAAATGAAGTACAAAATAAATGGACAGGAACGGTAAACATGCGTTATAGTTCGACTAACCAAGAGCAATCTATTGCTTTAAATTTGAATTATGCTTCCAAAAAATTTGCTGCTTTGACTCTACTTTCGTTTAATGATTTTGGAGATTTGAAAATGGGAAAAAATAAAAATCATAAGGAAGATTTTTTTGGAGAGCGCCCATTTTATGTTGCGACAATAAATAGTGTGGATCAACTGGTGGCGAATGAAGATAAATACGTTCAAAAAAATACAGCATTCAAGCAATACAATCTGATGCAAAAATTAAGCTATAAAACAAATTTAGGTTTTGAGCATGGTTTAAATTTACAATTTTCGACATCAACAGATATCCCACGCTACGATCGATTAACAGAAACAGATCCTTCAACAGGTTTAAGACATGCGCAATGGTATTATGGCCCACAAGAGCGAGTATTGGGGATTTATTCTTTGAATAAGAAAAAAGCTTTTATTTCCAGCGACTTGAAAGTAACTATTGCTTTTCAAAATGTAAAGGAAAGCAGACACAACAGAAGGTTTGGAAACTATAATTTACAAAGTAGAGAAGAAGAAGTAAAAATGTATTCTGTTGCGGTAGACTTAACTAGGAAATTTAAAAGCGGGGAGTTGTTTTACGGATTAGAAACGTATTATGAAAACTTGAATTCTTCGGCATACGCTACTAATACAAACACGGGCTTAAAAAATCCAATCAGCACACGATATCCCAATGGAGATAACGCAATGTTGCGAAACGAAATCTATATTTCCTATAATGATAAAATAGCCAACAATACATTCTGGAATTTTGGCGCTCGCGTTGGTAATACCGCTTTAAAAAGTACTATTGCTGATAATTCTTTTTTTTCATTACCATTTTCGAAAATAGAACAGAATAATTTCACGTATAGTGGTACTGTAGGAATTATTAAAAATACATCAGAGCATGTTGCTTTGAAGGCGAATGTATCTAGTGGATTTAGAGTCCCAAACATTGATGACTTAGCCAAAGTTTTCGAATCAGTGCAAGGAACGCTTATTGTTCCTAATTCAAAATTAAAACCTGAAAAAACAGTTACAGCTGATATCGGGATTGTTATGCAATCTAATTCTAAAAAAATAAAATTTGAAAACACCTATTTCTATACCAGAATGTATGATGCTATTGCAACTTCCCCATTTCAATACGAGGGGCAAAGTGTAATTTTATATGATGGAACATTAAGTAACGTTTTTGCTAATCAAAATAAGGGAAAAGCTTTTATTACGGGATTGTCCACTAAAGTTAGTGCGATGGTGCTATCGAAAGTTAAAGTAGATGCTAATTTCAATTATAATTTGGGTAGAATTGTTGAAGACGGTACACGACAAGCTCCATTAGATCATATTGCGCCTTATTTTGGGAAAATTGGTATTATGTATGCGAATTCTAGGGTAAATTTAGAAGCCTACTTGTTGTACAATGGTAAGAAAAAAAGAACTGACTATTCTTCAAGTGGTGAAGATAATTTACAATATGCACCAGTTAACGGAATACCAGCTTGGGAAACGTATAACGTAAAAACTAGTGTAGAAGTGTATCACAATGCTATACTATTTGCAGGTATCGAAAATATTTTAGACACCCAATACCGTACATTTTCCTCTGGAATTAATGCGCCTGGAAGAAATGTATATGGCGGATTACGATACAGTTTCTAAAAAAACTTCCCCAAAATAAAAATTCCTGTTCACATTAGTAAACAGGAATTTTTATTTTTAGAACATCAGTATCTCTATCTAATGGTATTGTTTTGAATTAAATCAATATACAAGTTGATCTTATCTTTTAGTTCCTTTCTAGGTGTAATAAAATCTAAAAAGCCATGTTCAAGTAAGAACTCAGCAGTTTGAAAGCCCTCAGGTAAATCTTTACCAGTTGTATCCCTTACTACTCGAGGGCCAGCAAATCCGATTAACGCGCCTGGTTCGGAAATGTTAATATCACCCAGCATGGCGTAGGAGGCAGTTGTACCTCCAGTTGTAGGATCAGTACATAATGAAATGTAAGGAAGTTTTGCTTCGGCAAGTTGTGCTAACTTAACAGATGTTTTGGCTAATTGCATTAAAGAATAAGCAGCTTCCATCATTCTGGCTCCACCTGATTTTGAAATCATGATAAAAGGCAAGTTATTTTTGATAGCGTGATCAATTCCTCGTGCGATTTTTTCTCCAACTACAGCTCCCATAGAACCACCGATAAAAGCAAAATCCATACAGCAAATTACCAATTCTTTCCCTTTCGATTTTCCAACTCCGGTGCGTACAGCATCTTTTAGTTTGGTTTTTTCCATCACATCTTTTAATCGATCTGCATATTTTTTTGTATCAACAAAATGCAAAGGATCTTTAGAAGTCATGTTTTTATCAAGTTCAACAAATTCATTATTGTCAAATAAAATTTGAAAATATTCTGTACTTCCAATTCGAACATGAAAACCATCTTCGGGACTTACAAATAAGTTACGCGCTAGTTCATCTGCATCAATAATTTTCCCAGTTGGAGATTTGTACCAAAGTCCTTTTGGAATGTCCATTTTGTCTTCGGTAGCAGTAGTAATCCCTTTTTCTTTTCTTTTAAACCAAGCCATCTTTTATAGTTATGAGTTAAAAGTTATAAGTTATAAATTATACGAAAGCAGATAATTCATAACTCATAACTCATAATTTTATAGTGTATTCACGTTATTTAAATCTGCAAATGCTTGCTCCAATCTTGTATTGAAAGTGATTTCGCTTTCACGCAACCATTTTCTTGGATCGTAATGTTTTTTATTAGGAACATCAGCACCTTCTGGGTTTCCAATTTGAGTTTTTAAGTACTCAATATTCTTTACCATATAATCACGAATGCCTTCTGTAAATGCAAATTGCAAGTCGGTATCAATATTCATTTTTATAACTCCGTAGCTAATGCCTTCTCTAATTTCTTCAAGTGTTGAACCTGATCCACCGTGGAAAACGAAATCGACTGGATTGTGTCCTGTATTGAATTTATTTTGAACAAAATCTTGAGAATTTTTTAAAATCTTTGGGGTCAACTTTACATTTCCAGGCTTGTAAACGCCGTGTACATTTCCAAAAGCTGCTGCAATTGTAAAACGGGAACTTATTTTTGAAAGTTCTTCATAAGCATAAGCAACTTCTTCTGGTTGGGTGTATAATTTTGAACTATCAACATCAGAATTGTCAACACCATCTTCTTCACCGCCAGTAATCCCAAGCTCGATTTCAAGGGTCATTCCCATCTTGCTCATTCGCGCTAAATATTCTTTGCAAATTTCGATATTTTCTTCAATTGGCTCCTCAGATAAATCAATCATGTGTGAGGAATATAATGGTTTTCCAGTTTTAGCAAAGTGTGCTTCTGAAGCGTCTAATAAACCATCAATCCAAGGTAATAATTTTTTTGCACAGTGATCAGTGTGTAAAATTACGGTTGCGCCATAGGCTTCCGCCAAAGTATGAATGTGTAATGCACCTGCTATTCCGCCAGCTATTGCAGCTTTTTCGCCAGCATTAGAAAGACCTTTTCCAGCGTTGAATTGCGCACCACCATTCGAAAACTGAATAATAACTGGGGCGTTTAATTTTGCTGCAGTTTCAAGGACACAATTAACTGTATTCGATCCCGTAACATTTACCGCTGGAAGTGCAAATCCTTTTTCTTTAGCATAATTAAAAATTTCTTGAACTTGATCTCCAGTCGCTACGCCAGGTTTTATATTGTGTGCCATTGTGCTTTTTTTAGTTGTTTTTTAATAGTTTTTAGTTTTGCAAAAATAAGAATTAATTAGCATTAGAAGGGATAATTTATTCCAAAATTTAAAACCGAGTTGGCAAAGTTGTAATCTCTAAACCATCTTTTGTTGATTTCATCAGCAGGATTGTAGGTTTTAAATCCAAAATCAAAACGTATAACAAAAAAGCTCAAGTCGTATCTGAGACCAAATCCTGTCCCCAAGGCAATATCTCTTAAATCTTTGAATTGGGTGAATGTAGATTTTTCATCTTCAACATTATCAAGTACGTTCCATATGTTTCCCGCATCAGCAAAAAGAGCTCCTTTCAAACTGCCTAATATCTTAAATCGAAATTCTGCACTAATGGCAATTTTCATATTGGCCTCATTAAAATCATCTAAAGCACCGCTGCTTCCTGGTCCTAAACCATAAGGTTGCCAAGCTCTATTGTCATTGGATCCACCTGAAAAATAACTTCTTGAGAACGGTACATAATCTGAGTTGCCAAAAGGGATTGCTATGCCAAAAAATGATCTAAAAGCTACTATTTTTTCTTTAGATAAATCCCAATGTTTGATGTAATCAAATTCTGTTTTGATGTATTCAGAATATTCTAAATTGAAAATTTCATAATTTCCACTGGAATTTTTCTTTTGATTGGTTGTTGATGCAACTGCGGTTAAAACAGTTCCTGCTGATTCTATCTTGGTTTTAAAAAGATAAAAATTGTTATCTGTTAAATCCTTTTTTGTCGTTTTTGAAAAAGTAAAACTGGTAGCCAGAATGAAGTCATTTTCTGTAAGTCTGAGTCTTCGTTCCTCGATACTTTTCACAGCTTGAAAATCGTCAGGCTCCAGTGGTTTCAAGAAATTTGCATTGCCAGTCAGAACATCTTTAGTAAATCCGTCAGTTCCTTCTTCAATTCGTAAATTCTGGTCAGTGCTATTGTCATAATAGGATGAATTGGTATTGTACTCTTTACTAATTTCGTTCAACGCATTATAACTAGAACCGTATACATTAAAGTAATTTTGTGGGTTTAGGTTACGCACAAACTGTGTGTTGAACAAATCAAATCGGGCAGTTGAGTTTCTAGACGGAGTCCAATTGTAGGATAGTGCTCCCGTAAAATTTTCTTTATCCAAACCAATATTTTGCTGCTTTGCAAAACCCAATGTGATCAGCGTTGACGGAATCATACTTTTTGGAATAATTTTTTCAGTACTGAACGGCATAAAAATCCTAGGAATGTTCAGTTTTAAATCTAACCCATACTCTGAAACATTAAAGAAATTATTTTTAGGATTCGCTAAATCTTTTGAGGAACCAATGTTACCACGCGCTGCTAACTCGAGCGTTTCAGCACCATTAAATACGTTTCGAATAGTTTCGGATACGCTAAAACCCACACCAAAATCTTGTATGTTAGAATGAGTTACATCTAGCGTTGTTCCGAAACTATATTTTTTTCGAGGTGTCAAATATACTTTTGCAATCAAGGATTGTGCAGTTGAGTCTCTTGGATCAACTTCATATTGTATCGATGGGTAATTAAAGATTTTGAGATTGTTTAAATAACGTGTGGTAAGTACCGTTTTATAATCTGCAAACAAGCCGCCTTTGGTAATGAAGATCGCATTAGTAATGGCTTTTGGCTTGTACTTTAATTTATCTTGGCTGTATAAGTTAAAATTTTTATAGGTTGTACTATCTGTGATCTTTTGGTTATTGGTGTTAGAAGAGTAATCTGTATAAATGTTTACATCACTTATTTTGTAAATTTTAAAGGGTTCTGTTTTACTCGAATCTTGTTGCTGGTAGGAGTAATTAGCAATTCTTAAATTGATATTGGCCTGATTGACTTTCTTAATGGTGTCTATGTCAAAGGTGACATAATTAGGTTGAAAATAATAAACACCGTTGTTTCTAAAATGAGTGTTAATACGATTTTTTTCATTGTCAAAATCCTCTGTTTTATATTGATTCCCAGATTTTATGAAGGTATTCGATTTGTTGGTTTCGTATAAAGAATCTAAAGCTGGTGTCAAAATTGTGGTTTTTAAGGAATCTAAAAAATAGGCATTTCCGGATGTAATAGCATATTTTATTTTACCCTTTTTGATACTCAAAGTGTCAATTTTATAGGAAGCTCCCACATTAAAAAATCCATTGTTAAAATAATAATATTTGAGGCGCAATAGGGATTTGTCGGCCCTATCTTTATCAATAATAACGGGTGGTTCACCTGTTTTTTTTAAGAAATCATGAATTCCGTGATACCAGAACGATTTGCCAAGTCTGTTTACCTGCTTTTCAGACAGCCATTTTGATTTTCTTCTAAATTTTTCTGGATTATTAGTAAATTTAGCTTGATACGTGGAGTCTGGATTTAGATTAGCAAGATTATATAGATTCAATCGCAAGCGATAGCCCAATAAAGTACTGTTAGGTTTTTGATACAGTTGATTAAAAACACTTTCATCCTTGATTGTTTTATCATTTACAGCAATCTCGTTTTTGGTAAGCAGTAATTTTCCTTCTGGAACTCTTTTTACAGCGTTACAAGCGCAAATTAGTATTGCAATTAGAATAAATGCAGTTA
The DNA here is from genome assembly GCA_043736705.1 of Flavobacterium sp. Classification (GTDB taxonomy): domain Bacteria; phylum Bacteroidota; class Bacteroidia; order Flavobacteriales; family Flavobacteriaceae; genus Flavobacterium. Next base: position 7,296 of record JAYTBZ010000261.1, read on the forward strand.
TTTTTGTAGAAGTTTTTTTCAAGTG
>JAYTBZ010000262.1:0-3356 GCA_043736705.1 Flavobacterium sp.
GTATTTAAACCTACTGGTTTTGGTCGTTTTGAGTTGTATGAAAAATTAGGAGAAAAACAAACATTAACTGCTGATGAACAAGCAGAATGGGATAGAGTAGTAGTTCGATTTGATTTAGTTTGCAAAGAAGCGCATTCAAAAAATGTAGCTTTGTTGATTGATGGTGAGGAAAGCTGGATGCAAGATGCTGCTGATGATTTAGTTACCGAAATGATGCGCAAATACAATAAAGAAAAAGCCATTGTTTTCAATACATTGCAGATGTATCGCTGGGATCGTTTGGATTACCTGAAAAAATTACACGAGCAAGCCAAAAAAGAGGGATTTTTCATTGGAATGAAATTAGTTCGTGGCGCTTACATGGAAAAAGAGAATGTTCGTGCCGAGGAAAAAGGCTACCCATCACCAATATGTGCGTCTAAAGAAGCTACAGATGAAAATTATGATGCAGCGGTGCATTATATGATTGAGCATCTAGATATGATGTCTATTTTTGCAGGAACACATAATGAGTTAAGTACGTATACGTTGATGGAATTGATGCACAATAATGGCATTAAAACTAGCGATGATCGAATATGGTTTGGTCAATTGTATGGTATGAGTGATAATATAAGCTATAATCTGGCCGATCATGGCTACAATGTTTCGAAATATTTACCTTTTGGACCAGTTAAGGATGTGATGCCATACTTAATTCGACGTGCCGAAGAAAATACTTCTGTTGCAGGTCAAACGAGCCGCGAATTATCAATGATCAAAGCAGAGCGCATCCGCAGAAAAGAGAAATAAAAATCTGTACTCATTGCTATTTAAACCTAAAAAAACTCCATTCAGTTTAGAATGGAGTTTTTTACGTTTAATGATTATAAAATTTAAGAGTTGCTGAATTGTAGATTGCTCAAATTTTTATAAATACCATTTTCTAGCGTAATTAATTCTTGATGTGTTCCTTGTTCTGAAATTTTTCCATTGTCTAAAACTAAAATTTGATCTGCACTGCGAATGGTAGATAAACGGTGAGCAATAATTATACTTGTTCTTCCTTCCATCAAAATTTCTAGAGCTTGTTGTACTAACTTTTCACTTTCACTATCTAAGGATGATGTAGCTTCATCCAGGATCAAAATACTTGGATTTTTTAGTAAGGCTCTAGCTATAGCAATACGTTGTCGCTGACCACCAGACAATTTAATTCCTCGCTCACCAACTATAGTTTCAAATTTTTCAGGAAAGCTTTCTATAAAATTGTATGCATTAGCTTGTTTGGAAGCGGTTAGAATTTCTTCTTCAGTAGCATTAGGTTTTCCGTATGCTATGTTTTCTCGGATGGTTCCACCAAATAGAATGACGTCTTGAGGGACAATACTCATGTTTCCTCGAAGATTTTCTAGATCAAAATCATAAATATTTTTCCCATCCACAAGTATTTCTCCTTCATCAATGTTATAAAAACGAAGCAGGAGTGAAGCTATGGTTGATTTTCCTGTTCCACTTGGACCCACTATCGCTATTTTTTGTCCAAAACTGGCAGTAAAGCTTACGTCTTTTAATACTTTGATTTCTTTTCTCGAAGGATAACTAAACGCTACATTATTGAAAGTTACGTTTCCTTTAATTTTCTCTATTGTAGCGAGATCTCGATTAGAATTAATTTTTTCGGGCGTTTCACCTAACAACTCAAAAACTCTTTCTGTTGCGCCTATCGCTTTCTGGATTTGAGCGTAAAGCTCAGCGATTCCTCCGAATGAAGCTCCTACAAAAGTAGAATATAAAACAAATGAAATGAGTTGTCCAACACTCATTTCGCCACTAATACTCAATTGTACACCATACCAAACAACTGCCACAATAGCTCCAAAGAGACAAAAGATTATGAAAGAAGCAAAGTAACCACGGTATTTTCCACCTTTGATAGCAATTGTAACTACTTCTTTTATTTTTCCATTGTATCGAGCAATCTCATACCATTCATTAGCAAAAGCTTTTACAATACTAATACCTTGCATTGTTTCCTCTACAACTACTTGGCTTTCGGCTACTTTATCTTGAACATTTTTCGAATATTTTCTTATAAATCGCCCAAAAATAACTGCAGCAACTGCCACAAGAGGCACAACGGAAAGCATTAATAAAGTCAATTTAATACTTTCGTTTGCTAATAAAATAACGCCACCTACAATTAAAATAAATTGTCGTAAAAATTCGGCTATGGTAGAGGTAAGCGTATCCTGAATTTGAGTAATGTCTGAACTGATTCGGCTATTTAATTCTCCCACTCGTTTTTGCGAAAAGAATGACATCGGTAGTTTTACTAAATTGCTATACAGTGACACTCTGAGATTAGCTAAAGTGTTTTCTGTAAAATTGACAAATAAAGACAATCTAAAAAAAGAAAAAATCGATTGAAGAAATAAGATCACGATTAAACCTGCGGCAATCATATTTGCTTGTGTATTGTCTTTATTTTTGACACAATCAATAAGCATTCCCATTAATTTAGGAAAAGCAAGAGCTGTTGCACCAGTGAATAGTAAAAAGATCAAACCTACATAAAATTTCCAACGGTGGTTTCCTGCATATTCAAATATAACCGTTGCTTTTTGTAGTGAAGTTGCAGTAATTTTTGATTTTGGTAAATCGTTTTCTTTAAATCTGGCCATTATTTTTTGTTTATTACGCAAATGTAAGACTATAACGAATCATTACAAAAAAATAAGAGTGTTTGATTTTTATGGTAAAACCTTATGAGTGAGTCCAAAAGATAAAAGGGATAATTTTTTATTTATTTATTTTAGAATTATGCTTGCAGATCCCAATTCTAGCTGTATATTTGCACTCGCAAGAAGGATTTAAAATCTCCTTGTTGTTTGGGGCGATTAGCTCAGCTGGTTCAGAGCACCTCGTTTACACCGAGGGGGTCGGGGGTTCGAACCCCTCATCGCCCACAAGTTTATAAATAAATGGTTTAAAAACCCTTTAAATCGTATGATTTAAAGGGTTTTTTATTTTAAAAAAATATTAAATTATTGTTTAATACGAGATTAGTAATTAACTTCAAAAGTTTTTTATCCAAAAAGAGAACCAAATTTTGCTAAAAACTAATTTGTCATACTCCAATGCAACGTTAAAATACTTTACGGCATTAAACCTATCATAATATAGACATCTTAAATCATACCATAACTCTTGAAATAATAACAAAAATTTAGGTGGCAAAATAATTTGTAATTTATAATTTTTAAATACTTTTGCAACCTTAACTTAATTAACTAATTAATAATGAAAAAAATAATTTTATTACTTTCTGCTGCTGTTGTTTTAATTTCTTGTAGCAAAGTTGGCAAAGATGAATA
>JAYTBZ010000263.1:0-7318 GCA_043736705.1 Flavobacterium sp.
ACACAGTGGAAAAAGATATACTTACAAGCACAATGATCTTGAAAGTATGGAAAAAAATCTGCAACGTGCTACAAAAATGGCTACTGAAACAGGTGGTGGTATTTTGTTTATTACCGAAGGTGTTTTTGGTATGCGCGGACAACAGGGTAAACTTAAAGAAATAGTCGCTTTAAAAGAAAAGTACAATTTCCGTTTGCTAGTTGATGATGCACATGGTTTTGGAACTTTAGGAAAAACAGGAGCTGGAGCAGGTGAGGAGCAAGATTGTCAGGATGGTATTGATGTATACTTTTCTACTTTTGCAAAGTCGATGGCTAATATTGGTGCTTTTGTAGCTGCGGATAAAGATATTATTGACTATTTGAAATACAATTTACGTTCTCAAATGTTTGCCAAAGCTTTACCAATGATTCAAACTATTGGTTCGTTAAAACGTTTGGAGTTGTTGCGTAATCACCCAGAATTAAAAGATAAATTGTGGGAAAATGTAAATGCACTACAAAACGGATTAAGAGAGCGTAACTTTAATATTGGGGACACCAATACTTGTGTTACGCCAGTTTATCTAGAAGGAAGTGTGCCCGAAGCAATGATTATGGTAAATGATCTAAGAGAAAATTACGGTATTTTCTTGTCGATAGTAATTTATCCTGTAATTCCAAAAGGTATTATTTTATTGAGAATGATTCCTACTACATCACATACTTTATCTGATGTAGATGAAACACTTACAGCTTTTGAAGCAATTCGTGAAAAATTAGAAAATGGTACTTATAAAGAAATAGCAAGCAGAACAACGGTTGATTTAGACGCCTAGTTTTAGTATATTTCATTAGAATTAAACACTATCCATCAACATAAGTTGGTGGATTTTTTTTGTGTTATTTCAAAAATTAATCTTATATTTCAATAAGTTAAATTTTAATATTATGAAAAAAGCAATAGTAGTATTCGTTTTTGTGAGTTTTTTTATTTCCTGTAAAAAAGAAAAAGATGCGAGTCCGGCGGTGACTGAAGAAGTAGTTGCAGAAGCAAAATCCGAATGCTATTCTTCGATTAAGAGTAAAGATACAGTCACGATGGACTTGAAAATCGATAAAGATTTATCAGTTGTAGGGAACTTGTGTTATCGATTTTTCGAAAAAGATAAAAATGATGGCACTGTAATAGGAAAACTGCAAGGCGATACACTTATTGCCGATTACACTTTTATGTCGGAGGGAGTTACTTCCATGCGCCAAGTTGTGTTTGTAAAAAAAGGAAATACGTATGTAGAAGGTTTCGGAGACATAACTACTGATTCCAGCGGAAAAGTAACTTACAAAGACCTAAAAACGTTAAAATTTGATGATAGTGTCGTATTAACAAAAGTAAATTGCGAGCAATAGTTGTTAACTATGCTTTATAAGTGTTAAACAAAAATCTTACTAGTCTGGTTTATTACATATTTCTAATCATCTAATTCAAGAATTTCTTAAACTGTGTTTTTTATAAACTGGTGATGAAAGTACATCTTCGTTTATGAACAACTGGATCAAAATGTTTCCATAAATTTTGAATAGCCAAGTTGTTTGCTAATTCTGGTGTTCTATAACAGTTGAGTATGCCTTTTTCTTTAAATGTTTCGTAACACTCTTTAAAAAGGACTGCGGTTACAGCTTTGTTCTGGTATTCGGGCAATACACCAATAAGGTAAAAAAGTACATTTTTACTTTGTCGTTTTGCTTTTAGCAAATGTATAAATCCGAACGGAAACAATTTCCCTTTCGATTTTTGTAAAGCTTCAGCAAAATCAGGCATTACAATACTAAACGCTACAATGTTATGGTCTTTATCTTCAACAAATTTTATGAACTCAGGATTGATAAAGCTGATGTATTTTTTCTTAAAATATTCTTTTTGAGTATCGGTGATCGCTACAAACGAGGATAATGAGGCGTATGATTTGTTAAATAAATCAAACATTTTATCAACGTGGGGCATTACTTCTTTGGTAGTTTTAAAATTGAGCGGACTTAATTGATACCTTCTTTTTACCAAGTCGTTTGCTTTTTCAAAAAACTCTAATTTTACGTTTTCAAAAGGGAATTTACTCTCTAAATATTCTTTTTCAACATTAAAACCCAATTGCTCAAAATGGCGGGCATAATATGGATGATTGTACCACGTAATCATGGTTCCGATTTCCTCAAAACCTTCTGTTAGGACTCCTACTTTATCTAAATTTGAAAACCCCATAGGTCCTTCAACATGGTCTAAATTATGTTTTCGTCCTAGTTCATATACTTTTTCCAGTAGTGCTTTTGTTACTTCGATATCGTCAATTACATCAAACCAACCAAAACGAGTTTTGCGTTTTTTTTGATCATTTACCTCACCCCAATTAATAATCGCTGCAATCCGACCAACAATTTCATTGTTTTTGTATGCGATGTAAAATTAGGCTTCGGCATTTTCAAAAGCCGGATTTTTGGTTTTATCAAAGGTTTCCAGCTCATCTGCAATAATGGGTGGTACCCAATACTTATTATTTTTATATAGTGTGAATGGAAACTTAATATAATCTGTTAATTCACTTTTGGTAACGGCTTCTTTTATTGTAATCATTATCCTTTTTTTGTCTTTTTGTCTCTTTTTTCTGCTTTAGACCCCGTATTTGTATCGTTATTGTCAATGTTTATTCTCACTTCTTTGTACTTAGCATCATAACGCCAGGAAAAACCAATGCCTCCATACACTATAGAAGGCGTTGTTTTTAAGCTTGTACTAATTGAAGCGTCAATTTGCAGGTCTTTGTTTAATAAATAAGCGGCACCACCACGAACAATTGCATCGCTATAAAAATCACTTTTAAACCCTTGATTTTCTACAAATCCAGACCATTTGTCATTAAACCCACGAGTTAATGTTAGTACGTAGCCATAACTAGGAAAATCGGTACCAACATAATCGGCTATAATATTCGTTACAAAAACCCATCTTCCATCACCCAAATGGTTTTGAGTTATCAAGATAAATTTTGGGGATATGTTAGATTCTGGAGAAAATGAATACGGGTTGTCTGCCATTGTAAAATTAGCACCTGCAAACACAGAAACTGCCGGTACTAATTGGCGCCAACTGAATTTTCTATTGGCTTTCCAACTATGAATATTTATTTTTTTTTCATAATTCTTAAAAGGATCATAGATTAAATATTTGGCACCCAAAACGCTTTGTTTGAAGTCGGCAATTTTAGTACTGCTAAACAACTCATTGTAGGTCTCGTTTTGGTATTGAATATCAGCTATCAATTCTAGATTTTCTAGGAATAATCCCCAACGTAATGTGGCATCGATGCCAAAACCATTTGAATTATAATTCAATAAACTATGCTTCTGTTTGATGCCGTAAACACCTGTTTCTATTTGGATTACTGATTTCCCTACAGAGTAAGCTGACATGGTTTCTCCAGGTCTATTTGAATTTATTTCGTCTGTATGTTGAGCATAATGAATACTGGGTAGTAGTAAAATGAAGGCGATAAGCAAGATTTTTATTTTAAACATATTAATTTTTTTTGGGTTGAAAAGTAATAACGCATTTCAAATGTACTATATTTTATCATTTATTTAAGAATGATATTTTAATTTTGTCTCGAAGTTTCGAGATGGATTTATTAATTTTGAAAAAAAATATATTGATATGCAAATAGCATCATTTACGGGTTTTATAAAAGCACTTTTTTATATGATTGCTTTCTATTATATTTTCAGATTTTTAGCAAAACTATTTCTGCCATTATTGGTAAAAAAAGTAGTTGAAAAAGCAGGCGAAAATATGCAAAAGCAACAACAACAGGCGCAAGATGCTTCTTGGAAGAAGACACAAACTAAGGATGAAGTGCTTTATAATACGGCTAATGCCAAAAATCCTCGCGAAACCAAAAAAGTGGGTGATTATGTTGATTACGAAGAAATAGATTAAGTTTGTCGTTTTTAGTACTGTATTTACTCTAATTCAAACCATTTTACATTGAAAATATTAAATAAATTTTATCCACACGCCTTAGCCATATTAGGTTTTGTATTAATTTCCATTCTTTATTTTTATCCTGTATTGCAAGGAAAGCAAATTTTCCAATCGGATATTGTTCAGTACACGGGAATGGCTAAAGAACAAAATGATTTTAGAGCTACTAACGATCTAGAGCCTTATTGGACAAACTCAGCATTTGGTGGAATGCCTACTTATCAATTGGGAGCTAAATACCCGCACGATTATATTGGAGCTATAGATGATTTGTTACGATTTTTGCCGCGTCCTGCGGATTATTTATTCTTGTATTTTCTCGGGTTTTATGGATTGATGCTAGTGTTGAAAATAGATCCACTAAAAGCATTTTTTGGGGCAATTGCCTTTGGTTTATCTACCTATTTGATAATTATTCTTGGTGTGGGTCATAATGCAAAGGCACATGCTATTGCTTACATGCCACTGGTTATTGCCGGATTTATTCTGGTATTTCAAAAAAAATATATTGTGGGCGGATTGATTACGCTTTTCGCAACTGCACTAGAAATCAATGCGAATCACTTCCAAATGACGTATTACTTACTGATTTTTCTATTGATTCTTTCTATTTATTTTTGTTATAATTTTATAAAAGAAAAGGAATATAAGTCCCTGTTGTTTTCTTTTGGGATATTAGCAGTGGCTGGAATTTTAGCTATTGGTGCCAATGCTACCAATTTAATGGCTACTACTGAATATGCTGAATTTAGTATTCGCGGTAAAAGTGAACTGACATTTAATCCAAACGGTTCAAAAAATGAGACTACTTCTGCCATGTCCAAAGACTATATTACGGAGTATAGTTATGGGATAATGGAAAGTTTCAATCTTATTGCGCCTCGTCTTTTTGGTGGGTCAAATAATGAGGCTGTGGGCAAAGACAGTAATATGTTTGAATTCATGATAGGTCAGGGAGTTCCAGAGGAACAGGCAACTGATTTTGTGTCTGGAATGCCAACGTATTGGGGTGATCAACCTATTGTTGCTGCACCAGCGTATATTGGGATTGTGGTTTTCTTTTTGGCAATTATAGCGTTGTTTATTGAAAAACGACAGATTAAATATGTATTTCTTGCCGGATCCATTGTAGCTTTGATGTTATCTTGGGGTAAAAATTTCGCTATTTTGACAGACTTTTTTATCCATTACGTTCCCATGTACGATAAATTTAGAGCTGTATCTTCCATTCAAGTGGTGCTAGAATTATGTTTTCCAGTTTTGGCAATTATGGGATTGCAGTCTTTCTTTCAATTAGACAAAAAATTGCAGTGGAAAGCTTTGTATGAGTCGGCAATTTTATGCTTAGGAATTATTGTGATTTTGTTTTTATGCAAAAGTATGTTCAGTTTTTCTGGTGGGAATGATGCGAGTTACCAAGAAATGTATGGTCCTGATTTTGTAAATGCATTAAAACTGGATCGAATGAGTTTGTTTAGCGCTGATTTATTGCGTTCAGGGTTCTTTATCCTTATAACAGCATTAGTATTATGGCTGTCTATTAAAGACAGATTTGCTCAAAATACAGCGATACTAATTGTAGGTCTTTTGATGGTTACCGATTTGTTTTTTGTGGATAAAAAATATGTTTCGGGAAAGGATTTTGTTAGTCGCAGTCAGGTTGAAGTACCTTTTCAAGAATCGCCAGCAGATGCTGAAATATTAAAAGACACATCTAATTATCGAGTTTTTGAAGTAGGAGATATCATGGGAGCAAGAGCTTCTTATTTTCATAAATCGATAGGTGGCTACAGTGCGGTTCGTCCAAGAAGAGTGCAGCAATTAATTGATTATCAAATCAGTAAAAACAACATTGAGGTTCTTAATTTACTGAATGTTAAATATCTAATTCAAAAAGACAAAGAAGGGAAAGAGTTTCCAGTGGCTAATCCTGACGCGAATGGCAATGCATGGTTCGTTAGCCAAGTTAAACTAGTGAATTCTGCGGATGAAGAAATGAAAGCATTAGACAGTTTAGATTCTAAGAATGTAGCGATAGTCAACAACAAAGAATTTCAAATAAAAAATGCGGCTTTCGCCAAAGACAGTTCTGCGACTATAACTTTAGCTACTTACAAACCTAATTACTTGAAATATACTTCAGAAAACGCAAAAGAAGGTTTAGCCGTATTTTCTGAAATGTATTACGGAAAAGGCTGGAATGCTTATATTGACGGTAAAAGGGTAGCGCATATCAGAGTGGATTATGTGTTAAGAGGCTTGCAAATTCCTGCGGGAAAACACAACGTAGAATTCAAATTTGAGCCGCAAGTAATAAGAACGGGCGGTATGATTACACTGATTAGTTCGATTGTAATATTATTAGTATTAGTGGGTGGAATTTATTTTGAAAGGAAGAAAAACGCGTTAGCTGTCTGATATTTATTTGTAAATTTAATCTAATAAATTTTTGAATAGATTTTAAATTTGAAATGAAATGGGTAAAGTAAAATTAAATCAAGAACATCCAGCAGTTAAGGAGGAAAGATATATTGAAGAAGTAAAGCAATTGACCTATCAACAACGTTTTGAAAAACTCATTGCAATAATTGAACTTTCTCACGTATTAAAATTGGCAAAAAATTATCCAACATCAAAATAATTTCTCAAATATTTAACCCTTTTGATTAAAGAAGAATCCCAACTACTATTGGTAAAGAGTCTTTAATAGTAGTAATGACTAAATAACACGTAAATTATTTTGGCCCCAAAAAAAATCCTTATTATTACTTATTATTGGCCACCAGCTGGCGGTCCAGGTGTACAGCGTTGGTTGAAATTTGTCAAGTACTTGCCAGAATTTGGCATTCAGCCAATTGTTTATATTCCGGAAAACCCTACGTATCCTATTTTGGATCACAATTTAGTTGAGGAGGTTTCTGATGGAGTCATTATTTTAAAACAAAAGATTTTTGAACCGTATCAATTAGCTTCATTTCTTTCTAAGAATAAAACTAAAAAGATGAATTCTGGTATTATTCCCAATCAGAAAAAACAAAGTTTTCTTGACAAAACAATGCTCTGGATTCGGGGTAATCTCTTTATTCCTGATGCTCGTGTTTTTTGGGTAAAACCATCGGTGGCGTTTTTAGAGAAATACATTGTTGAAAATAATATTGACACAATTGTTACTTCGGGACCACCTCATAGTTTGCATCTAATAGGCTTGAAATTAAAACAAAAATTAGATTTAAAATGGTTTGCTGATTTCCGTGATCCATGGACAACAATTGGCTATCACAAATCTTTGCGACTGTCAAATTTTGCT